>DATFZR010000386.1:0-14669 GCA_035314265.1 Candidatus Acidiferrales bacterium | reverse complement strand
GCGGACGCCGTCGGATGGGCTGTTGGGAGGAATCAGGATTTCGCGGCCAGCAAGCTCGGAGGCGAGATCCCCCACTTCAAACGCGACGTGCGGAACGCGCCGGACGAGATCAGGGACCGCTGCGTCCGCTTCGAAACGCATCCACTCCACTCCGAATTCGCTTTTCTCGTGGCTGACCACAAAGACTTTCAGGTGTTTCAAGTGGGTCTCCCCAGGCTTCGCTTCGGTAGTGGGAATTCCTATGTGATGGTACCGGCGCATTGTTTTTCGCTCTCCGTCGAATTGGCACAAATTCCACGCTATCGTTACCGCGTTTGAAACCGCGCCCTCGTGGCCGGGAACGATCGTGCATCCCGCGTATTCCGCGCGTCTAGCTAGAACCCGCCAAGTTTCTGGTACTGGGAATTGGTCGTGGTCACCACCAGCTGCTTCGCGCTGGCGTTCAGCACCGTCTGCTGCTCGTACGTCGTCCCATCGGGCAGGCTGGCCATCTGCACCTGCAACGTCACCGCGTCTTTCGCGTCGCCCATGTACGTGTTCACGCTCAGCGATACGATCTTCTTTGCGGCTTGGTTGAACGTAAGCGTCATGCGATCGCCGGGCTGCGCGTAGTCGTTGAAAATCAAATTCACCAAGCCGCCGGCGGGATTCAGCGACACTTTGCCCGCCTGATACGCCTGTTCCATTTTCGCGCTGTCGGGCGGCACGTACATGCTCAGAACGCCCTTCACATCTCCCATGTACTGCTCCATCTCTGCCTTCTTCTTCTCAATGATTCTTTGCTTTAATCTGCCCCCGCTCGGCTGTTCCGGTGGCGGGCCGATCGGAGTCTTCTGCACCTGCCCGTCAGGACCGTACTGGCACAGTTTCTGCGACGGTGGCTTGTCGTCTCCCTTTAGCGTCAGTTGTGTTGTTTCGGTCCATTGATACTGCCGCAGTCTCTGCTTGTTTTCCGCCACAGCCTGCTTTACGGCCACAAGCTTTTGCAGCATCTCCACGTTCTGCGCGATTGCCGGCGCGCTCGCCACAGCCCCCAGCGCGCCAATCATCATGAGTTTGCGGAATGGCACGCGATTGCTGCCGCCAAACTGTTTCCCGTGCATAGTTGCGAGGGCTCGATTCATTTGAAATCTCCTTGGCCAAGCATTTATCGGGGAAGGCGATGAGCGTCCGTTCGTATTCCTCGCCGTCCACCAACTCACTACAGTAGGGTCATTACGTGCCGGCAGTCGTTTGGGTCGCCTGTCGCGCCTTCCTGTGAGCCGCATCATATGTCCCCAGGAAGGCCATCACAAGAATGGAATTCAGGCCGCACAAAAACGCGGACGCGTTTGCCCAAATTTAGGCCGCCACAATACCCTGCGGAGACCTTGCGGAGCCCCTTCCAAACAGCCCTCGCCGTATTATGTTAACTAGAATTCGCCCCTGGAAATGGCCTGAAAGTGCTCATAAACTGGCCAAAATACCCCTCACAAGGCACTCCAAATGAGTCAAAAAGCCGCCGGTTTGGCCCCGCCTCGCCCTTCTCACGGCCTCACCGCGCACCTCCAACAGCCGGCGAATCGCAAGGGAAAATCGCATGCTTTTCATCGGCTTGCGTGGTTTACTGTAGCCCGCAATTTGGACCGGGCAAGCCCATCCCCCGGCCCGGCGCAAGGGGCTGCAAAATCCCGGGCAGGAAGACGCCGCAATCTTCCACTCTTCGAGGTATTCCCGATCGGAGTTGCTCGCAAAACCCGCTCTTAGATCAAACGCTG
Source organism: Candidatus Acidiferrales bacterium (assembly GCA_035314265.1). GTDB lineage: Bacteria > Acidobacteriota > Terriglobia > Acidiferrales > UBA7541 > JOPF136. The sequence continues at coordinate 12,912 of DATFZR010000386.1, read as the reverse complement.
CCAACAAAAGGAGAAATCACCATGAACAACAAAAAAGTGTGGATCGCTACGGCAGTCCTCGTGGTTCTGGGGTTTGCCGGCGCGATCTTCGCCCAGGGACCAGTCGTAAACATTGACCGCAACCGGCACGGCAACATGGCTGCCGCCCAACGCGCCATCGTTCAGGCCTACGCTGCCCTGCAAAGAGCGCAGCAGGCCAACGATGATCAATTGGGCGGGCACGCCGGCAGGGCGAAGGAACTCCTCGTCCAGGCGGACGAAGAGGTCAGGCTGGCCGCGGACGTTGCCAACGAGCACCGCCGCTAAGGAATCTTCAATCCGCGTTCCGGGATTCAGGGACCATTCCATTCCGGTCCGTGCTTCCCATTTCCATTTTGCTGTCAGGATTTTGTCTGCGACTGGATGGCCAGGGCCACCAGCGTGCTGATCAGGATCACCGGAAAAAGCTGGCCGGTCACCGCCTCGGCGATCGTGAGCGAGCGCGCAAACGGATGCACCGGAACGATGTCGCTCCCCACCGTCGTCAGCGTGGCAAAACTGAAGTACGTGAGCTTCGACGTCATCTGGTCGATATCCGCGGGAATCGAAACAAAGCGGAACGATCCGGGATACACCTGCTCCACAAACTGGAATGCCGACGCCCAGGCCATCCCCATAAGAAGATACGCGCACACGCCTCCATGGATGCGGTTCCACGTCACCGCCCCGCCCTGAAACACCACCAGCAGCACGATGCGGATGTAGAGAATCAGCGTTACGGTAACAAGAACGCTGCCGAGCTCGTGAAGAAGCGGCGTGGAATGCAGCCGTCCTGCCGCCAGCACCGCCCCGCAGACGCCCACGGCTACCACTAGAAAAACCTTCGAGAGCCGGCTCTGCTTCACCGCCACCGCTCCCGAAGCCATCAGCGCGAGCACAACGAGATCCACAAACACTCGCCCGGGAACCCCGGCCTCGCGCAGCGGTGTGACCACAAACACCAGAACGGCCACGGCCGCCGTCACCAGGGTCAGCCCAAGGTCCCCGGCCCAGAATTTGCCTATGCTCTCGCGGAGTCCTGCGCTGTCCTTCGGATGCTCTTCGCTTGTCATTGGAAAGGCGCCGGCCGTGTGGACGCGAATTATATGTTAGCGCCTAGCCGGGCGTCCATAAACCTGCCCGGCCGGCCCGGCCGGCGCCCGCCGCCGGGTTCAGCCGCCCCGTTTGCCTTTACGTCCGCACGAACGCACAATAGTAGAGACCTTTTATGGACTACCCCGATAAGAAAGACGAAGCCCCAAGCCCCATTCTGCGCCGCTCCTTCCTGATCGGCGCCGGAGCCACGGCCATCGGCTTTACCTGGCTCAACTTCCAGAAGCGCCTGCCGCTGCACGCGGAAGCCGCTTCCCCGGCCCTGCCCGGAACGGTTACCATCGTCGAGTTTTCCGATTCCGGCGATCGCAAAACAAAGAAATCGCTCGAGCGCATCATCAAGCCGGAAGAGGAATGGGAGAAGCAGCTCACTCCCGATGCCTTTGAAGTCACCCGCCACGCCGGCACCGAACACCCGTACACCAACGAAAATCCAAACAACCACGCCAAGGGCGTGTTCCGCTGCATCTGCTGCGATACCGCCCTGTTCGATTCCAGCACCAAATTCGAATCCGGAACCGGCTGGCCCAGCTTCTGGGCGCCCATTGCGAAAGAAAACGTGCTGGAAACCACAGACAGGAGCTTCGGCATGTCGCGCACTGCCGTCTCCTGCCGGTTGTGCGATGCGCATCTCGGCCACGTGTTTGACGACGGGCCGCAGCCCACGGGCCTGCGCTATTGCATGAATTCCGTGGCCATGAGGTTCGCCAAAGCATCTTAGTTATGTGAGCCGCCCGTTCGCTGCTTCCGTCCGCTGCGCTCCTTCGCGGCGTTCGCACACAGGAGGACTAGAAAAATGACTCGCCCGATCCGGTTGTATCCCGCTCTCCTTGCCCTCCTCCTCGTCTCATCCATATGCTCGAGCTGCAGCTCCGCAAGCTCGGCCACCATGCTCCCCGATCCCGCCGTGGATGATGCCATCGCCGCCAAAGCCGGCGAGGCTACGCTCGTTTTCGCCGGCGGCTGCTTCTGGGGAATTCAGGCCGTCTTCAAGCATGTCAAGGGCGTGACGCGCGCGACGGCAGGCTACTCCGGCGGAACCATGCAGAACCCCGGCTACGAAGACGTGAGCAGCGGCTCGACCGGCCACGCCGAATCCGTGGAAGTCGTCTACGACCCTTCCAAGATTACGCTCGGCCAGCTCCTCAAGGTTTTCTTCTCGGTGGCTCACGACCCGACCGAGCTCAATCGCCAGGGGCCCGACACAGGCACCCAGTATCGCTCCGCGATCTTCTTCTCCAATCCGAATCAACAGCGCGTCATCCAGGCCTACGTCACCCAGCTCACTCAGGCCAAGGTTTACCCCGGCCCAATCGTCACGCAGGTCGCTCCCCTGAAGGCGTTTTATCGCGCGGAAGACTATCACCAGGACTACGCGGTCAAACATCCCAACGATCCCTACATCAACATCTGCGACCTTCCGAAAGTCCGGCGCCTCCAGGAAGAGTTTCCCAAGCTCTATCAATAAGGGCCGAAGGCGGCTTCGTGGTTGTAGAGGCTCGCGGCAACCACACGGCCGTCGAAGGGAAACCGTATAGCAACACCTGCTGCTTCGTCTTTCGCCTGGAAGGCGGCAAACTGAAGGAAGCGACCGGGTACGCAGACGCCGGATTGGTGACGAAGGTCCTGGGAGAATCCTGATGCTGAAGAAATTGCCGCTCGTCGCTCTTCTCGTCTTGCTGCTGCCGCTGCCGAACGTAATTGCCGGGCAAGGCGCGGCCCCGTCTTCCACCGAGCAGAAGCTCACATCCATGCTCCGCCAGTTCCTGGCGGACGCGGCCCAGGGCAACGTGGCCGGCTTTGAATCCTTTTTCGCCGACGATGTGATTTACACGCGCTCCGCCGGAGTGGTGACGAACAAACCGGAAATCCTGAAGAACGTGGCCAACCTGCGCCCCACGCCCGAAAGCAAGAGCGTGTATTCCGCGGAAGACGTGACCGTCCACGAATACGGAGACACCGCGATCGTGGCCTTTCGTCTGGTAGCCCGCACGGAACACTCCGGCGGCGGGATTGAGACGGGGAATTACCGCAACACCGGAACGTTTCTGCGCCGCAATGGCCGCTGGCAGGTGATCGCCTGGCAATCCACAAAGATTCCGGAAACCGCCGAAGCGAAGTGACTCGCTGTATCGGCGTAACGGCCGCGCTATTTTTTGCGCGCGCGCTTCTTCTTTTTGAACGTTGCAACCAGCGCCAGCTCGGCGATCGTTTCAGGCCCGAACCTTTCCAGGTCCCTGCCCAGCGCCTCATCGGATAGATCGATGGGCCGCGAGTGTTTCCAGTCGTGCTCCATCACCTTCAGAAAGCGGCGGGCGATCTTGCGGTCGTCCACTTCAATCGCCAGTTCGCGCCGCTCGTCGAAGCTTCCCGGAGCCAGGTTGATGGACCCCACAATGGCCCGCTTTCCATCGGCCAGCACCAGCTTGGCGTGGAGCTTCAGCTTGTGCAGCTTGTGGATCTTGATGCCCACGTCGGCCAGCGTGCGCATGCCGCTCACGCCCTCCAGCAGCTTCTTCTCCTTCAGCGTGTGCGGCGGCCGCCCCATCACGCGCACGTGCACCCCGCGCATTTTCGCGCGCACCAGGCGCTCCAGAATCACCGGGTCCTGATAGCGCTCGTGCTGCAGCCAAAGCGTGTGTTTGGCGCCGTCGATAAACTTCGCAATCCTCTCCCGCGCGTTGCCCACGCACCAGATCAGCCGCGCGTCCTTGCCGGGCTCGAAGCGCTGGCGGTGCCAGTCTGCCTCGAAGCAGTCCACGATTTCGCCCACCTCGCTGGCGTGCCGGGTGACGATGGCGTAGTCCCGCGTCTTGCGCAGATTCTCCGTGTCCCAGTTCAGCGAATTTACGAAGGCGATCTTGGAGTCCACCACCATGGACTTCTCGTGGGTTACCGGGAATTTCGGATTGCTGTCCATCACCTCGACGCCGGCTGCCCGCAGCATCTTCAGCGTTGCGTGGTTTTCGCCGGTTCCGTCGCGCCGCAGCGGATTCAGCATCACCCGGGTCTTCACGCCGCGCTTGTGCGCCGCAATCACCGCTTTCAACAGCGACGGGTCGGAGAACAGGAACATCTTGATGCGCAACGACTCGCGCGCCGCGGCGATGCTGTCAAGGAACGCCTTCGGCGTATCGTTGGGCAGTACGATCAACTCCCGGGACATTGCCTTACCCCCTCTTTAGTCTCCAGTAGTGGCCGCGGGAATCACGGCTGCGCTCGCCGCCGCCTGCGGTTGCTGGTCGCGGATGGAAGCGTCGGTGAACTGCGTGCGGTGCAGTTCCGCGTACACGCCGTTGCGCGCCATCAGTTCGTCGTGCGAGCCCTGCTCCGCCACCATGCCGTCTTTCAACACCACAATCAGGTTCGCGTCGCGGATGGTGGTCAGCCGGTGCGCGATCATGATCACGGTCCGTTTCTCCATCAGCCGCTCGAGCGCCTCGATCACCGTCCGCTCGGACTCGCTATCGAGCGCGGCCGTTGGCTCGTCGAGCAGGAGGATCGGGCTGTTGCGAATCATCACCCGCGCGATCCCGATTCGCTGGCGCTGTCCGCCCGATAGCGCCTGCGCGCCCTCGCCGACCATCGTGTCATATCCCGAGGTCATCTGCTGGATGAACTCGTGCGCATTTGCCGCCTTCGCGGCCTCGGTCACCTGTTCCCGCGTCGCACCGGGCCGCCCGAATGCGATGTTGTCCGCCACGGTTCCGCGGAAGAGCACCGTATCCTGCAGCACGTATCCGATCTGGTCGCGGAACGGCTGCAGCTTCATATCCGCCACGTTCACTCCGTCGATGCGTATGGTGCCCGCCGTGGGCTCGTAGAAGCGCGGGATCAGGCTCATCACCGTGGATTTTCCGCTGCCCGTGGGCCCCACAATGCCCACCATCTGGCATGCCTTTGCTTTGAACGAAACGTCTTTCAGCACGGGCTGGTCCGGCCGGTAGTGGAAGGCCACGCCCTCGAAGGTAATTCCATCGGTCACCGGCGGCGGATCCACGGCGTCCGCGCGCTCCGGCGTGGTCATATCCGTTTCCAGCAGCGCCTGCACGCGATCCACGCCCACAGCCGCCTGCGCCAGCGTGTTGGACATCTTCGCCAGGTCCTGCACCGGCTTGAAAAAGCGCGTCAGGTAGGCGAGAAAGACGGTAAGCTCGCCCACTGTCATCGCGTCGCGCAGGATCAGCGCCGCGCCGCGCGCCAGCACGATGGCCGTGCACCCGGCCACGGCCACGCTCACCACCGGCGAGAGCGACGATTTGATGCGCCGCGCCCGCAGTGCCGCCTCCACGGATGCTTTGCTGGCCACCTCGAGCTGGCGCTTCTCCAGGTCTTCCTGCCCGAAGGCCTGCACCACGCGCATGGACTCCAGCCCTTGCTGCACCGCCGACACGATGCTGCTTTGCCGCTTGCGCACTTCGTGCGTGGCGTCCTTCACCGAACGCTTGAAGCGCGAAACGAAAAGCAGAAGGAACGGCGTCAAGGCCAGCGCGATCATCGCAAAGTCCCAGTTGAGCCACAGCATCAGGCCCGTCATGCTCACGATCGTCAGCAGGTCCACGGCGATTCCCAGCGTGGACGCGCTGGCGAACTGCTGGATGGTATTCACGTCGTCGGTGATGGTGCTCAGCATCGAGCCGGTCTGGTGCGTGTCGTAGAAGGTGAGCGAGAGCCGCTGCAAGTGCTGGTAGGTGCGCATGCGCAGGTCGTGGGCGATCCACTGGCCCACGCTTTCCGTGTAGTAATTCTCGATGTAGGAGGCTACGGCGCCGATGATGGCGATCACCACCAGCGCGATGGCGGCCAGTGTGGCGATTTGCATCCGGCCGCCGCCTGCCATCAGGGGAGCAATCGCGTTAGCCATCCACACGGGAATCGGATGATGCCCAACCACTGAATCGAGGATGATTTTCAACGGCCAGGGCGCCGCCAGCGCCGCGGCGGTTTGCACCAGCATGGCCGCGAGCACGCACGCCAGCGCCAGCCGGTACGGGCGAACGAGTTCGCGAATCAGTCCTACCAATCCAGCCTCCCGGCGCGCGCAAATGGCCCGGATGGATAAGGTAGCCAACCGGGAAGAAGAAGTTCGGGCTAGGATAGCCGCCTGCGGAGGGTTTCTCAAGGAGGTTGGTCGGCGCCCTTTGCAGGCTCTTCTCCGGCCCTTTGCCGGCCCTTTGCAGGCCCCTTCCAGCAGGTTTGGCCGGATTTCAGGCGCGGGTAGGGCGCTCGTAGAGCGCAAGGCGCGGCTGGCAGGTACCTTACCTGCTGGAAACCGGCCGCGCCGTTTCTAGACCCTGTGCGCCGGGGGCACAGGGTCGTTTAAGAGGACCGGAAAATTGCCTGGCGCCGAAGGGGGCGCGTTTAGCGCCCGCTGCCCGCCTTGCGGATGTAGATGGCGCCCTGAAAGTTTGTGAGCTGGATTTCCTGGCCGCCGCCGTTGATCGTGCCGTGCACGGTCTTGTCGATTTTCACGCGGTACTTGCCGCCCTTACCCTTGCCGTCTTCCACGGTTTGCTGCGGCGCGGCAGCCTGGAGCTGCACGTCGAAATCGCTGAACACGTCGCCGCGGTCGGAGCGGATCGTGAGGCTGGCTTTCAAGTCAGCGGGGAAAGTGACGTCGATATCGCCATTGAGGGAACTGAACGCCATCGGTTTCTGCGAGTTGACCTTGACGAAAGTCACCAGCACGCGCCCATTCAGTGCGTGCGCCACGCAGCCTCCCGACACATTCTTCAGGGTCACGGTGCCGTTCGTGTTGTTCACGTCCAGCTCTCCATCCACATCGGTCACCACGATGTCGCCGTCGTTGATGGCCCTGAGCGTCAGCGAGGTGTGGAGGGGAACGGAAATGGTCAGATCGATCGCGCGCATATGCGAGTCTGTGCCGATGCGCACCTCGTTGTTATCCTCCTCCACGCTTAGGCCCGTGCGCAGGATGCTCAGGCGCTTCATGCCGCCCGGGGCGGGCGATCTTTCTTCTTCCTGCTGGCTGCGCGTGCGCGCCTCCACAATCACTTCCGTGCCTTCGTAACCCTTCACCGTAATGCCCCCGTTGATCAGGCTCGCCTTCACCAGCGCCGGGCGCGAGGGATCATCGAGCTTTACGGCGATGCGGTCTGTGCCCGCGGGCGGCGCGGATTGCGCGTTTACGCGGGGCGCGGTAAACGCGAACCCGGCGGCCACGACGGCGGCAATAAGAACGAAAGACGATCGAGTAGTGTTATTCATGGTTTTCGAGAATGCGAATGTCTCCATTTAGATTTTCAACCTTGATTTCGGGGCCGCCCGAGCCGATGCGCGCGCCCGCAAAGCGGTCCGCGCGCAGAATTACTTTCGTGCCGTGACGCTCTTCCGCCACGGGCCGGCCGGGAAGCGCCGTCACGGGGAAATCGCTGTAGATGCCGCCATTGAACGTCTTGAGGCGAAAATCGGCGGAAAGATTGCCGGCAAAGCGCAGCTCGACGTTGCCGTTGACGGTGCGAAAGTCCGAGCTTTCGCTCGGGTTCCTGCGGAAAGACACACTCACCGGGCCATTCACCGTCGTGGCCGTGCCGGAGCCCGCGATCGAGCTCATCTCAATGTGGCCGTTCACGTTGTGGACCGCAAAGTTTCCGGTGACGTTGCTGACCTTCACGATTCCCTCGTTGACCGTTCTGATCTTCAGATCGATCTCGGCGGGAACCTGGACCTTGAAATCCATTTTCACCACGTAGCCCGGGCCTTCGTGAGAGCCGCAACCGCTGCCGCAGTTGTTGCAATCGTCGCAGTGGCAGCGAAAGGGCCCGTTCACGTAGAGCTTCAGCGCTCCGGCGTTCTGGTCGATGTCGAGGGTCACTTCTTTGCGCGCGCGTTCCAGTGTGTCGTTCGATTCGGCGCGGATGCTCTTGGCCACCACGATCCGAACCTCGCTTGAGCTGCCGCCGGTTACCTCGCCCGTGACCTCGCCGGTGACTTTGCCCGTAACCTCGCCCGTGACTTCGATGGACCCGAAAATGTTGTCAATCTCCAGCGTCTTATGTCCCGCGGGCATGGTGAAGGATTTCCGAATCGTTTCCTCCGCCTTCACGGGATAGTCGCGATCGTGGTCGTGGTCCGCCAGCGGCGCTCCGGCGCGCGCGCCGGAAGGCGGCAGGCTGAAGGCCAGGAGCGCGACGCTGAGCATCATCGACAGCCGCGGAAAGAAAGTCGTGCGCATGGTTCTCTTCTCCTGTCAGTCCCGGTTGAGTTTGTTGAGCGCCCACTGTGCGCGCTGCCGCACCGCGGGATTCAAATCCGCGGATTGCTGAAATTCGCGCAGCCGCTCGGTAAGGCCGGGCTCGCGCCATTCCACGAGCTGATCGATCAGAGCTACCTGCACCAGCGGCGATTGCTGGTATTGCAACGCATCTGTGACGCCCGCTCGGACCTGCTGCTGGCCGGAGTGGCGGCCCAGAGCATCGAGCGCGGCCAAGCGCACATCCACGCTCGAGTCGTAGCGGAGCGTGTGCAGGAGCGCGGCGACGATCTTGGGGTCCGCCGCTTGCAGGTCGTGCTGGCTGAAGCTCACCCCTTGCAGCCGCTCGCTGGCCGATTGCTGCTGCAGCATGGAAAGCACCACCAACTGCCGCATGCCGGTAAGCTCGGAGCGCACGGCGGCCAAATCGTCTGAGCGCGGACCGGCCATCCGGCTCGTATAGGTGCCGGCAACCATGCCGATGGCCAGGAGCGCCAGGCCAAAGGCGAGGCCGGGCAGCGGAGAACGAAGCCAATCAAACGTCCAGCGGCTCGGTGCGTGCTTTCGCTCCGCGACCGAGGCGCGGCCATCGGCGCGGCCCGCCTGGTAAGCCTCCACCAACGCGTCCACTCGCCCCTGTGCCGCGGCGCTGGGCTGCTCCGCCGGCAGCAGGGAAAGCTTTTTCCAAATCGCTACATCGTCCCGGCATTCGGCGCAGTGCTGGATGTGCTGCTCGATGTGCTGTTCGATATCCTGTTCGACCATGCGAAGCTGCGCCGGCGCAAGAGTGCCGCGGAGATAGTCCGGGAGAAGTTCGGCGATCTCTTCACAGGTCATTGTTCCTGCCTCCGGAGTGGAATATTTGGCGCGGCGGGACCGCATCCCGGAGCGCCCAGGCCCTGCTCGAGCTGGCGAAAGACTTTGCGGAGTTCCTGCAGGGCGCGATGGATGCGCGTCTTGACGGTATTCAGTTCGCATCCCAGCAGCGCGGCAATCTCCTCGTATTTCAGCTCCTGAAATCGAGCCAGGATCAGCACCTCGCGCTTCTCTTCCGACAACTGCATGAGCGCGCGGTGCAGCAGATCGGCCTCCTGCGCCTGCTGGGCCGAATCCTGCGGCACGACCGGGGGAACCATTTCCGGCTCGAAGGCCACCTGCCGCTGCGGAGTCTTGCGCAGGAGATCGATGCGGGCGTTGCGGGCGATCTGATAGATCCAGGGGCGAAAGGGCGTTCCGGGCTGGTAGCTCTGCCGGTAGCGCAGGATCCTCAGAAAGACTTCCTGCACCAGATCCTCGCTGGCCGTGCGGTTTCCCATGATTCTGGAGTAAAGATTGGAGAGGGGCGCGTGGTAGCGCTCAAACAACACCCCGAGCATCTCTCCTTCGCCATTGCGCACCTGGAGCATCAAATCCTCGTCGGCAACCGATTTCATTCTCGAGTCGTTTTCAGCATCGGCTTCGTATTGCCTTTGCACTGATGAATACAGCCGGTTCGGAAAAAGGTTCCGTGACTCCCGGGGCTCCGGAGGCCGGGCGCGGCCGGCCCGCGGCGTCTGCCGCCTGTGCCGGCCGCTCCTGCCTGTGCCCTATGCCTGCCTGCGCCCTATGCCTGCCTGCGCCCTATGATTGACCTGCTTGCCACTCTGGACTAGATTTAAGCCCGCCCAAGCCGGAGTACAAAATGAAACTCGCACGAGCAGCAACCGTCCTGGCGGGAGTCGCCGCAATCCTTCTGGCGCCTCTTGCCGGCTCAAAGCCGGCCAGGAAAGAGCCGTCCGAGTTGCGCAAAGACGTGGACGGGATTGTGAAGGAAGCCGTAACCAGCCACAAAATTCCCTCGCTGGTTGTGCAGGTAACGCAGAACGGCAAGAACGTGTTCCAGAAGGCCTACGGCAGGGATCCCTTCTATCCCTTTGCGGAGAACACCACCAGCAGCACGTACGCCCTGGGGCCGATGTCGCAGGTGCTGACGGGCGCCGGAATCCTTTACCTGGAAGAGCAAGGGAAGCTGGGGCTCGAGGATCCCGTCTCGAAGTACCTGCCGGGTGTGCCGGAGACGTGGCAAGCCATCACCCTGAAACAATTCCTGACGCATCGCAGCGGGATCCCCGCTCTCCCCAAGGACGCCAGGACTTTTGCGGCGGCGCTGGAGGCGGTGGGAAAGCTGCCTTTGCGTTTTCGCCCCGGCTCGCAGCAGGGGGAAAACAGCGCGGATTATGACGTTCTGGGCCAGGTGATCGAGAAGGTCACGGGCCAGCCGTATCTGACGTTCATGGACAAGATCGTGTTCAAGCAGATGAAATTCGCCGTCACCGGCGACCTCTCGAAGCTCATGTTCCGCTTCGTCAAGCCGCAGGATTTCACCTTCGAAACCACGCACAGCACGCAGGGGGACATGACGGCGAACGGCACGGCGAATGCCACCAGCCTTACGAGGGGCAACGATCCCACCGTGAAAGGAAATATGCTCGACCTGCTGTACCGGGGCATCCCGGATTACTCGATCCCCAGCAAGGGCCTGGCCTCGAATCTGCAAGATATCGCGCGGATTTCCTCCGCGACCTTCGACTCCGGCGGGTTCCAGCCTTTTTCCGATCCCAATTACCTGATCCTGGCTCCGGGTTGGAAATCGTGCAGCACGGGCAAAGATACGATGCTCACGGCCAGCGGCATGGTAAGCGCGGGTTTCGGAATCAACGTGACCGTGCTGCCCAACCGCAAGGTGGCCCTCGTGCTGCTGTGGAAGATGGAAAAAGGATCAGACGTCACGATGCTGCACGACGAAAGCCAGGAAATTCTGGAAACCGCCCTCTCCATCCCGGTCTCGACCTGGGTGTGCACCGGCGAGGATGAGGAAGAACCAGACGAGGACCAGCAGCAGCAGTAGGATCTGCTCCCCGCCCGCCGGACCGCACGGCTGATCGGTTGATGGCAATCAGATGATGGATTCTTCCCGGCAGAGCGCCGCCGCGCCGGCAATTCCCGCATCCGCGCCGTAACGACCCAGCAAGAGAGGAATCTCCTGGCAGCGCTGGTTGATGGACCAGCGGGGCAATTGCCCGCGGATGTGGCCGAGAAAGGCGCTCATCAGGGCGGCGACGCCGCCGCCGAACACAATCACCTCCGGCTCGATCAGGTCAATCACGTTGCCGAGCCACACGGCCAGCAGGTCCGCGGTCTCCAGCAACACCTCGGAGGCCAGTGCGTCGCTCTTCCGGAAAGCCTCGCCGACGATCTCCGCGGTGATCAGGGCCGGATCACCGCCAGCCAGCTCCAGTATTTTCGACTTTGAAGGGCGGGGTTCCGCCACCCGCTGGCGCGCGCGCGCGGCGATGGCCGGGCCGGAACAGAGCGCCTCGATGCAGCCGCGTTTGCCGCAGCCGCACACCGGGCCGCGGTAGTCAATGCTCACGTGGCCGCCTTCCCCGGCGCTGCCGGTGCGGCCGTGATAGATGCGGCGGTCGAACACGATTCCCGTGCCGATGCCCGTGCCGATAGTGGCGTAAAAGACGTTGCGAAAGCCGATGGCCTCTCCCCAAATGGCCTCGGCGAGGCCCGCGGCATTCGCGTCGTTATCCACGCGAACGGGAACGCCGAAGGTGCGGTGCAGCTCCGCGCCCAGCGGGAAATTGCGCCAGCAGGGCAGATTCGGAGGATTCACCACGACGCCGCTCTTGGGGTCCAGCGGGCCGGGCGAACAAACGCCGATGCCGGCGAGGCGGCCGGCCGCGGTCTCTTCAGGCCGCTCCGCAAAAACGGCGCGAATCGCGCTTTCCACGGAGCGCAATCCGGCCGCGGCGTCCTGCTGCGCCACCATGGGCACGCGCGTCTGGTAGACGATTTCTCCCTCCGCGCTCACCAGGCCTGCGGCGACCTTCGTGCCGCCGATGTCTACGCCGAGAGCGCAGGATTCGAGGATCGCTTCCGTCATGCTTCCCTTCCCTTTCTTCGCAGCCGCGCCTGCCGGGAGGACGGGCGGCTGCGCGGCGGGCGTCATTCTTACCACATCCGCGCGGTTCGGCGTTATACTCCCGCGCTCGCACGCTCCAGGCTTTTTTCAGGAGGCGCAGTAGTGACGTCTCTACCCCTCGGGATTCTTCTTCTCGTTCTGGCCGGCGCAATGAACGGCAGTTTCACGCTCCCCATGAAGTTCACCCGCCAGTGGGCCTGGGAAAACACCTGGCTGGCCTGGACGATTTTCGCGCTGGGCATTTTCCCGCCGCTTCTGACCTTCTCCACAATCTCGCATCCCGGCGCCGTGTACGCGCAGCCCGGCATGGCGCCCTTCGAGATGATCGTGCTCGCATGCGGCGCCGGCTGGGGCGCCTCGCAGGTCTTCTTCGGTCTGGCTGTGGACGCCGTGGGCATTGCCCTGGCCTTCTCCGTAATCCTTGGCATTTCCGCCGCCGTGGGCAGCCTTATTCCGCTGGTTCGCGAGCATCCGGAAAAAATCCCCACCAGCGGCGGCATGATGGTTCTGCTCGGGATCGCGCTCGTGATCGCCGGAGTCAGTGTGTGCGCCGTGGCCGGCAGGAAGCGCGAGGCTGCTCTCGGCCAGGGCCCCGCGG
>DATFZR010000385.1:0-2616 GCA_035314265.1 Candidatus Acidiferrales bacterium | reverse complement strand
ACCAGATAGGCGAAAAGGCCGATGCCGTAGAAAATCACCGAAAGCACAGCAAGAACCCGCACGATGGCCACGTCCATGCCGAGGTATTCGCCCAGGCCAGCGCAGACGCCGCCGAGTTTGCGGTCGGTAACGGAACGCACGAGCCGCCTGGGCCCCGCCTGGGCGGCGGTCCAGCCAGGCGGCGGAGGCGGCGGGGAAACACGCGCCGTGCGCTCGCCGCAGAAGTAGCAGTAGTTCGAGCCGTCCGCGATTTCCTTCTGACATTTAGGACAAATCATGGCGTCCTCACCTGGGGTTAAACGCCCCACTCTCTTCTATTAACTGGATACGCTTCCCAAATGCAAGAAGTTCCCCTGGGGGGCTCCCGACTGTACTGCAACCCCCGGAGGGCGCAGCCCTTCCTGCGTCAGGGTAAACAAGCAAGCGCCCCTACCACTTCAGGAGGTCGCGGGCGGCGCGCGTGATGTGCGCGGTTTGCGGCAGGATTTCGTCCTCCAGTTTTGGGTGATAGGCACAGAAGGTATCCAGCGCGGCCACGCGGCGCACGGGAGCGTCGAGCCGGTCGAACAGTTCGTCGGAGATGCGCGCGGCGATTTCCGCGCCGTAGCCCCAGGAACGCGTGTCTTCGTGGGCGACGATCACGCGATTCGTTTTGCAAACGGACGTGGCGATGGCCTCCCAGTCGTAGGGACTGAGCGAGCGCAGATCGATGATCTCCACGGAGACGCCTTCGCGTTCGAGTTCCGCGGCGGCCACCTCCGCGCGCCGCACCACGGCGCCGTAGGTGATGATGCTCAGGTCGCGTCCCTCGCGGGCCACGCGGGCCTTGCCGAAGGGAATCATGAAATCCGGGCCGGGATACGCCGCGCGGTTGTAGGGCTGGCGATAGAGATGTTTGTGCTCGAGGAACATCACGGGGTCGTCCGAGCGGATGGCGGTGCGCAGCAGGCCGGCCAGGTCGAGCGCCGTGGAAGGCATCACCACGCGCAGGCCGGGAATGTGCGCAAACAGCACTTCGCCGCACTGGCTGTGGTAGGGACCGCCGCCGGTGAGGTATCCGCCGATGGCCACGCGGACCACCGCGGGGCATTTGAATTTTCCGCCGGAGCGCCAGCGAATGAGCGGCATCTCGTCGCGCAGCTGCATCATGGCGGGCCAGATGTAGTCGAAGAATTGAATTTCGACGACGGGCTTGAGCCCGCGCGTGGCCAGCCCGATGGCGCGGCCGATGATGTTGGCTTCCGCGAGCGGCGAGTTATACACGCGCAGCGAGCCGTGATGGCGCTGCAGGTGCGCGGTGGCTTTGAAGACGCCGCCCTTCCCTTTGACCTTCTCGAGGCTTGGTTCGCGCGTGCAATCGGCCACATCTTCACCGAAGACGACGATGCGCGGGTCGCGCGTCATCTCGTCGTCGAGCACGGCGGACACCATTTCCACCATGGTCTTGGGGTCGCCCGTGGGTTTCGGCTCGGTGGAGAATTTCGCCGAGGTAGGATCCACGTCGGGCGAATGCACCCACAGATACGCGCTGCCTTCTTGCGGCTGGGGCGCGGCCAGGGCGACGTCCGTGGCCTCGCGGACTTCGAGGTCCACCTCGCGCTCGATGCGCTCGATGGTTTTCTCGTCGGCCAGGCGCTCGCGCACGAGGAACAGGCCGAACTTGGGGATGGGATCCTGCTGCGCTTGCTTCTGGCGCTCTTCCGCGGAGCGGTAGAGCTGCTCATCGTCGGAAAGCGAGTGGGAGTAGGGACGCGTGACGTGCGCGTGCACCAGCGCCGGGCCCTTGCGTTCGCGGCAATGCGCAACGGCGCGGCGGCAGGCTTCGTAGCTCTCGAGCGGATCGGTGCCGTCGCATTCGGCGAGGAACAGGCACGGGTAGTTGGCCAGGAGGCGGGAGATATTGCCGCCGGGGGTTTGCGCTTCGACGGGGACGGAGATGGCGTACTCATTGTCTTCGATCAGGTAGAAGAGCGGGAGCTTCTTGACGCAGGCGGTGTTCAGCGACTCGTAGAATTCGCCTTCGCTGGTGGCACCGTCGCCCGCGGAAACGTAGACGACTTCGCCGGCATAGTGGTGCACGGCATCGCCCATGGGCGCGCGGCGCGCGGCGGCGAGCGCCTGCGGCATCTGCGCGTAGTAGAGCGAAGCCTCCGCCGCGCCTACCGCTTGCAGGAACTGCGTGCCGGTGGGCGAGGACTGGGTGACGATGTTCAGCTCCTGGCTGCCCCAGTGCGAGGGCATCTGGCGTCCGGCGGATGCAGGATCATCTTTGGCGCCGACGCCTTGCAGCAGCATGGCCAGCGGTGTGACGCCCAGCGCGAGGCATAGCGCGCGGTCGCGGTAATAGGGATAGAAATAGTCCTGGCCGGGACGGAGGCAGAGGGCCGCAGCCACGTTGGCCGCTTCATGCCCCGCGCCGCTGATTTGGAAGTAGATCTTGTTCTGGCGCTTGAGCTGGATCTCGCGGTCGTCGAGCTTGCGGGAGAGATACATCAGCCGGTAGATGCGGAGCAAGGCGTCGCGGTCGAGGCCGTGGTACTTCCCGGAGGCGGCGGGTGCGGGTTTGGTTTGGGATTGCACGGGCATCAGGTTTGACCTCGCGCCGATAGCTGGGAA
>DATFZR010000384.1:0-2074 GCA_035314265.1 Candidatus Acidiferrales bacterium | reverse complement strand
GATATGCGTTATGCTCATCGTCGTCCCTGTCTGTATTGCATTCCATTCAACCAGCGCATTTGTTCCCATAAAGGTTCCTTCGCGCCTCTCCCCTACAATATATAGACGCATGCGGCGGCGGAAAAGTTCGTTACAACTTGTTCAAAGTAGTAAAGAAGGTGTAACCAACCCTCGAAACAGCGCATCATTTACAGGAAAGGGCGATGGGTGTCGCCGCGGAGGTTATTGCCCGGCCGCTGTGCCCCGTGCGGCTTCGCGGTCGTAACACTCTGGCTACGTCCCTTCCGCAGTAGCGAATGGATTTTGTTTGTGAGGGAGGGAGACTCTGTTGGTATCCTGTCGCCGCCTGCCGTATCCGGCGCGTGCGCCCAGTTTCCCGCCTGCCAGCAAGGTTTCGGTGTGATTCGAATCAAAGAATCCGCGCCGTCTCGTGGACCGCAGAGTACCTCCGAGGAGAACCTAGCTCATGGCTAAAGCCGTAAAAGGAAGAAAAGGAAAGAGCAGATTGGGGAAAGACAAGAGGCGGAAACACCACCACTGGCAGGTGACCGTCTTCTACAGAGACGGCGAAAAGTTTGCCCGCGTCTATATTGACCGCGTGAAGGCGGAAGGCTTCGCGACCCGGCAGAAAAGATCGCCGGTCGTGCGCACCGCGCGGATCACCGAAATCAACTGAACCTGCCCGCAACTCAGCTGCCCCAGGCCGCTTGTACCCGCGGTCGGAGGCATGCTATAAAAGTTGAGTCTTCCTCGGGAAGTGCAAAGCGACCGTAGTTTAACGGTAGAACGATACCTTGCCAAGGTATAGGCGTCGGTTCAATTCCGATCGGTCGCTCCAAGTGCTCGTTTCGACCAGATTTTCCCTCGACGCAAGCACGCGGATGGCGGAGACCTGCGGGCGTCGACGCCCGTCAGGTGACGCGCGAATCAAGACGAAATCAAAGTCAGCACCAGAGGGGTCATGAGCGAAGCAACCGCAACCTGCCGCCGGCAACTCGACCTGGAAATCCCGGGGCCGGAAGTCGAGAAAACCACCGAGCGCGTGGCCCGCGACCTGGCGCGCGTGGCGCGTGTTCCGGGCTTCCGTCCCGGCAAGGCGCCCGTCTCCCTCATCCGCCGCCGCTTTGCGGAAGACATCAAGGGAGAAGTGCTGGAAAAGCTGGTGCCGGAATACCTGGAAAAGGCCATGGCTGACCAGAAAATGTCTGTGGTCACGCGGCCGCAGCTCGACCAGGTGGATTGGGTGGAGGGCGGGGGCGTGAAGTTCCGCGCTTCCTTCGAGGTTCTGCCGGAATTTGAGCTGAAAGATTACAAAAGCCTGTCCGTCGAGCTGCCGGCCATGGAAGTGGGCGACGCAGACGTGGATAAGGCGCTCGAACAGATGCGCGAGCGCGCGGCAAACTATGCGCCCATCGAGGGGCGCGCCGCGCAGGACGGCGATTACGCCGTGCTGAATGTGCTGGGAGTGCCGGCGGACGGCGGCGCGCCGGTCCGCGCCGAAGAGGTGATGTGCCGCCTGGGCGGCGACGAAACGGTGGCCGCCTTCACCGAAAACCTGCGCGGCGCGCAGGCGGGCGACGAACGGAAGTTCGACGCTGCCTACCCGGAGGACTTTCCGGACGCGCGCCTGAAGGGCAAGACCGTCGCGTACACGGTGAACGTGACCGGGCTGAAGGAAAAGAAGCTGCCTGAGCTCGACGACGCCTTTGCCAAAGATGTGAGCCAGGCCGGCACCCTCGGAGAGCTGCGCACGCAGCTTCGCGAGCAGATGGAGAAGGCCCGCGACCGCCGCAAGAACGATCTGGTGCGCGACAAGCTGATCGGAGCGCTGGTCGGCCAGCACGACTTCCCCGTGCCGGAAGCCATGGTCGAGCAGCAGATGGACACCCGCCTCCGCGGCATGGTGCGCGCCCTGGTGGCCCAGGGAACCGACCCGCGCGGCGTCAACGTGGATTGGGCGGGCATACGCGCCCGCCAGCGGGCGCCCGCGGTGGAAGACGTGAAGAGCGAAATCCTGCTGGACCGCATCGCCACGGCGGAGAAGATTGAAGTGAGCGAGGAAGATCTGGACAAG
>DATFZR010000383.1:0-5547 GCA_035314265.1 Candidatus Acidiferrales bacterium | reverse complement strand
CGCCCGGGGCGAGCCTGGGGCGGGACAGGTGACACTGGTCAACGACTGTCCCTCAGACCAGTTGTTCCGGCGCGTTTCGCGCGGGTATCCTGAAGTTGCGTTCGCAGGCGGAGGAGCGCCGTGGAACAGACAGATCGGTGCGGCTATCCTGCTGTTTCTCGAAGTAAGCGATCCTCCTGCTGCGTTCGTCCCTCCTGTGGTGGCCCTTAGAGATGGCGCTCGAGCTGCGGCTGCGCGAAGGGGTTGGGGCGCGGGCGGGCAACTCGGGGGGAGCGGAGGGGGTTTAAGAAGGAGCAGGTATGCGGGCTGAGGGGGCGTTCGGAATGAGAGTTGTACTGACGGACGCAACCGGCGGCCCGAAATAGCCATGCAAGCACTGCACATCGTTGCGGGAACGCTGGCGGAAACGCCGTACATGCCCTACGGATATTGCTACCTGTGGGATGCGCCGCTGGTGTGGCTGCACGTGGTTGCAAATCTGCTGGTGGGGCTGGCGTTCGTTTCCATTCCGGTGGCGCTGCTGTGGATGGTAAAGCGGCGGCGTGACGTGCCGTTCCAAGGCGTGCTGCTGTGGTTCAGCGCGTTTCTGGTGGCTTGCGCGGCGGCATGCTTTCTGGACGTGTGGAATTTATGGCACGAGGCTTACTGGATGGCCGGGGCGGTGAAGGGAGTGGCGGCGATCACGGCTGTGGCCACGACGGGCTATCTGTTCCTGCTGGTGCCCAAGGCGGTGAAGCTGCCGAGCCCGCGGCAAATGGAAGTGGCGAACGCGCGGCTAGCGCAGGAGATCACGGGGCGCGAGCGCGCGATGAAGCAATTGAAGACGCTCAACGAAGAACTGGAAAGCCGCGTACTTCACCGGACCGAGGAGGTGGAAGCGGCCTTGCGCGACATGCAGAAGGAAGTCGCGGAGCGGCGGCGGATTGAGGAGGCGCTGCGGCGCTGGGAGGCGACTTTCGCGCATGCAGGGTGGGGAGTGGCATTGACGGACCCGGAGGGCAGGCTGGAAGCGGTGAACCCGGCGTTTGCGGCGATGCATGGATGCACGGTGGAGGAGCTGGCGGGCAAATCGCTATCGGATGCGGTGGCTCCGGCATGGCGGCCCAGGCTGGCGGAGCTGGAGCGCAGTACGGACGAGACGGGCCACAACATCTACGAGGCGGAGCACATCCGCAAAGACGGCACGTGCTTTCCGGTGCTGACGGACCTGGTGGCATTCAAGGACGCGGAAGGGCGGGTGATCTACCGCGCGGCAAATTTCCAGGACATCACGGAAAGAAAGGGCGTGGAGGCGGAGCGCCAGAAAGCCAACGAACGGCTGACCGGGCTGCTGCGCGAGACGGAGGAGAAAAGCCAGCAGTCCGCGCTGATCAAACAGATGAGCACGCTCCTGCAGACCTGCGCGAATACCCAGGAGGCGTTTGAGGTGGTGCACGAATTCGCGTCGCGGCTCTTTCCGCTCGATTCGGGGGCGTTGTGCCTGCTGAATGCATCGGTGGCGCTGATGGAGGCGGCGGTGGTGTGGGGCCGGGAGCCGCAGAAGGAAACGCTGTTTGGTCCGGAGGATTGCTGGGCGCTGCGCACGGGGCAGGTACACGCGTCGAGTCCGGATGGGCTGGCGCTGCATTGCGCCCATGCGGCGACTTCCGCGGCGGGGAGCTACGTGTGCGTGCCGATGGTGGCGCAGAACGAGGCCATCGGACTGCTGTACGTACACAGCGGGTCAGAGGAGGCAGCGCTGCCGCCCGACGAACGGAAGCTCGCGCAGAAGGAACGGCGGATCCTGGCGATGAATTTTGCGGCGGATATCGCCCTGGCGCTGGCCAACCTGCGACTGCGGGAGACGCTGCGCACGCAATCCACGCGGGATTCGCTAACAGGACTGTTCAACCGGCGGTACCTGATGGAATCCCTGGACCGCGAAGTGCGGCGCGCGGACCGGAACACGCGTCCGCTGGGGATCGTGATGCTGGACCTGGACCAGTTCAAGCCGTTCAACGATACGCACGGGCACGAGGCGGGGGACTCGCTGCTGCGCGCGTTTGGCCGGTTTATCCAGAAGAACACGCGCGGCGAGGATATTGCGTGCCGGTATGGCGGGGATGAATTCGTGGTCCTGCTGGTGGATGCGGACCTGGAGGTGGCCCGGCGGCGCGCCGAGGAGTTGCGCGAAGGCTTTGGGAAGATGGTGGTGAGGCACATGAACCAGAAGCTGGACACCGTGTCGTTTTCGATGGGCGTGGCGGGTTTCCCGGTTCACGGGCTGACCTCGGAGGATTTGCTGGCCGCGGCGGACGAGGCGCTGTATGACGCGAAGGCGAAGGGGCGCAACCGCGTGAGCATTTACAAGGGGCACGCGTGAGGAGAAGCAGTTTGGGCTAATGGGAACGCGAGAAATGGTCCCAGCCGCGGGGGTGCAGGGGCTTTGCGCGGCCCGCGGCGTCGAGGAGAGAGATCTTACGCTGCGAGGTGATTTCGCCGATGCGGGTGATGGGAACGCCGCGAAAGCTGGGTGGGACGCGAGGGGCGAGGCGGGGCGGCACGGTGAAGAGGAGTTCGTAATCTTCGCCGCCGTGGAGGGCGCGATGCAGCGCTGCCGCTTGCTCAAGATTGTCGGGGCCGAGAGGCAGGGCCGCGGAGTGGACAACAGCGCCGACTTTGCCGGCTGCGGATAGGCGGGCGAGATCGGTGGAGAGGCCGTCGGAGAGGTCCATTGCGGAGGAGGCTAGCCGTTTGGCGGCGAGCCAGGCGGCGAGGGCGAGCCTGGGGTCGGGACAGAGATGGCGCTTGAGGGAATAGGACGCGCGTTGGCCCGAGATGGCCCGCGCCCCTTTGCTCAGGAGGAGTTCGAGGCCGGACTGCGCGGCCCCGAGACGGCCTGTGACGTAGAGGGCGTCACCGGGGCGAGCGCCGCTGCGAGTGAGCGCGAAACCTGGGCGGGCCTCGCCGATCACGGTGAGCGCGGCGACTACCTGGGAGTGACGCGAGACGTCGCCTCCAATCAGGCGCATGCCGAAGCGACGAGCGGCGCGGGCCATGCCGCGGGCGAACTTGTCGAGCCACGAACCGGTTCTCCCGGGTGGGAGTGAAAGAGTGAGAAGAAAGTATCGCGGCGCGGCGCCCATGGCGGCCAGATCGCTTACAGCGCGGGCGAGGGCTTTGTAGCCGACGGCTTGCGGCGGGTGCAGGCGAGCGAGAAAGTGAACGCCCTCGACGAAGGAATCGGTGCTGAGCACCCAGTCGCGGCCGGGAGAGGGACGCACGACGGCAGCGTCGTCGCCGATGCCGAGCATGACGTTTTTGGAAGAGGGCCGCGCGGCGCGGGCGGGCCCGACGTAGCTGGGAATGGTGCGGCCGAGGAGCGCGATGATGGAAGATTCGTCTCGCATGGCGAGGTTGGGGAGGAGAATAGCGCGAGAACGAGCCGGGAATGAGCGAAGATTTCCAACAGGAATGCAGAAGAGGCCGGACTTTGGCCGCGTAAGTGCTTGGGGAGCGCGAGTCAATTCTCCTTGACTTCACGGTTTCGGGCTCATTACACTCGCTCAGTCTTTTGGTTCGTTCTTGCGACGGGGCAAGTCGCGAGCATGCTGCAGACCTGAGCGACGGCAATTGCGGGGGCAAGCTGCCGTGATCCAGCAGTCGGAATTCTGGAATCCCAAAACGTTGGCATGAAGTCAAAGTCATTTACATTTCTAGTGATGTCGGGAGAGCGGGGAGCGATGCGGAAGGTGCGCGTCCCCCTGTACGTGGTGCATTTGCTTGCGCTTTTCGCGGTGGTGGGGGGAATCACGGTGTTCGCGGCAGTGGGTTCCTACGGCCGGATGCTGTGGAAGGCAGCCGGATACAACGATTTGCGGCGGGATCAGGAACGGTTGAAGCGAGAATTCCAGAATTTGCAGGCGCGGGTGAAGGATTCGGATCAGAAAATATCGTCGCTGCAATCGCTGGCCACAGACGTGGCGATGAGTTACGGGATCCTGGGGGCGCAGCGCACGCCGTTTTTCGGCGCGCAGGCCGCGCCGGAGAGCGACGCGGCGTTCGACCAGTCTGTGGAGCAGTTTCATTTCCTGATGAAGAACGCGACAGCGGTGGCGCTTTCAGCCCAGGGCCTGACGCTGATGGCGGGGCGTAATTGGGAGGATTTGCAGTTCACTCCATCGCTTTGGCCCGTGGTGGGGAAATTGACGGGAACCTTTGGCGAGCGCCTCGACCCGTTCAGTGGTGAGGGCGCGTTCCATTCCGGCCTGGACATTTCGGCACCCTACGGCACGGATGTGCGCGCCTCGGCGGATGGTGTGGTGATGGACGTGGGGATTCATACGGGATTGGGCCGGGCCATAGCCGTGGATCATGGTTTTGGCATCGAAACAGTATACGGGCACCTTTCGGCCTACAATACGGAGACGGGAAGGCACGTAAAGCGTGGAGAAATAATCGGTTACGTCGGGGACAGCGGGCGGGCATCCGGGCCGCACCTTCATTTTGAGGTGCACGTCTACGGCACCCCGGTGAACCCCTGGAAGTTCCTGAAGAACGGCCCCAGCGGGGACTAGGCAGGGGCTTTTGGAGAGCGCAGGCAGGAGAAGTAGCGGGCAGACCGGGGGGCCTTTCTGAGCCTTCCACAGGGCGGGCGGTTTTCCACAACCCCTCTGTTGTCAACATTCAACGTGCCGCTTGCAATTCAGATGCCGCGCTGCTATCTTATTAAGGTTTGCTAGGCTGGCGTAGCTCAGCTGGTAGAGCATCTGATTTGTAATCAGAGGGTCGGGGGTTCAATTCCCTCCGCCAGCTCGTCAGACGGGCAACAAGAGTTCGAAACCTACTGCGGAGCAGATTCGAGAGCCAGACGACGACAGGGTTTGTGTCTTTAGACACGAACCCTTTTTTGCGTCCATGCGCCTCGGTGTGTGGACGGGTGGGTGAGTGGTTAAAACCAGCAGACTGTAAATCTGCCGCTCCTTGCGGGCTACGAAGGTTCGAATCCTTCCCCGTCCACCAGGAAATTTGAAAGCACGCCGGGAGCGCGGAGAAATTTTGAAGTTGGCTGCGGCGTTACGAGCCACACGGGATTGGGAGCGCCTGGGTAGCTCAGTTGGTAGAGCGCGTCCTTGGTAAGGACGAGGTCACCGGTTCAATCCCGGTCCCAGGCTCCATCGAGTTGCGCAGGGGGCGATGGAGCAGCGAGGAAATGCGGGGGTAACTCAGCGGTAGAGTCTCGGCTTTCCAAGCCGGTGGTCGCGGGTTCGAATCCCGTCCCCCGCTCCAAGAATTTGCGGGACAAGGGATGGAAGCGGCAGAGACAAGCAAGGAAGAGAAGGATCGGGTAGTGGGGGAAACACCTCCTCGATTTCTTCCTCGGGCAAGAGCGGATAGATCCGGGCACGTCATCTCAAGCGATTGAGGGCGGAAGCACAATGGCGAAGGAAAAATTCGAGCGGAATAAGCCGCACGTCAACATCGGGACGATTGGTCACATCGACCATGGAAAGACGACGTTGACGGCGGCGATCACGAAGGTGTTGTCGAAGCACAACCCGAAGGTGG
>DATFZR010000382.1:0-5413 GCA_035314265.1 Candidatus Acidiferrales bacterium | reverse complement strand
TGATTTGCGAAGCGATGGTCACTGTGGCCGCGCCGAAACGCGCTGGGTCCGCCACGCTCAAGGCTTCCACTGTGATCTGCGGCGGCGCGGGCGCCACTGCAGGAGCGAGAAAGTCCACGGCGCCGGGCGCTGCGGCCAGCGGCGGCGGTTGGCAGGGATTGCTCGCCGGCAGGCAGATTTGTCCGAAGGCGGCGTTTCCGTTGGGAATGCCGTTCACGGTCCAGCCGATTTCAGGATTCGACGTTTGCGCCACCGACGCGGAGAAGGATTGCCGCGCCCCAGGAACGCGCACCGCACTGGATGGGCTGATGCTGATCGTGATGTTGCTGGTGAGCGGCAGCGTAACGGAGGCGCTGAGCGCCGGGTTCGCGGCGCTCGCGGCGGAAATCGTTACCTGCCGCGCCGCGGGCATGTTTACGGGAGCGAGATACACGCCGTTCTGCGCCGGCGAGTTGGAAATCGTCCCGACGGAAGCATTCCCGCCGGGAATGTTGTTGACGCTCCAGATCACCGCCTGCGCCGGCGCGCCGCTGAATGATGTGCTGAAGACCACCGTTTGTTCGAGCGCCACGGTGGCATTCGCGGGGGAGATCACCAGCGACGGGGTTGCCGCGACCACCTGGGTGGCGACCATGGCGGTTTTTGTGGGATCCGCGACGCTCGTTGCGGTCAGGGTGACCTGCGGCGGCTGCGGAGGCGTGGCCGGCGCTGTGTAGAGTCCCGTGCTCGACACCGTGCCGCAAGCGTTAGAGCCCGCGCTGCATCCGCCGCCCGTGAGGCTCCACACTACTCCTTGCGCGGGATTGGACCCGGGCACAGCGGCGATGGCCGCGGTGAATTGGGCGGAAGTTCCTGCCACGACGCTTGCCGGCCCTCGCGCTGTCATCGTGAAGTGGCTGGTGACGAAAATGGCGGCAAGCGCGCTCCTCGAGGGATCGGCCACGCTTGTGGCGAGAATCGAGACGCTCGCGGGCGATGGAAGCACGCCGGGCGCGGTGAACGTGCCGTCTGCGCCGAGCGTTCCGCACGCGCCGCCGCCGCAGCCGGGACCCGTGAGCGACCACGTGACCGTGCCGGACGGATGGCCAGCACTCGCAATCGCGGCGGCGAAAGATTGCACCGCGCCCAGTTCGGCACTCGCGGCTGCGGGCGTCACCTGCACGCGCACGTCGCTCGTCACACTCACCGCCGCGCTTGCGCTGCTCGATGAGTTTGCCTGGCTCGTGGCCTCCACCTGGATGGCGCTCGGCGTCGGCATCACCGCGGGCGCTTGGTACATGCCGCTGGCGCTGATCACGCCTATCGAGGAGTTCCCGCCCGGCACGCCGTTCACGGCCCAGGCCACGGCCGCATCCGATGAGCCGGTGACGGTGGCGGCGAATCCCACGGAATCGCCGAGGAGAACGGCGGCGGAGCCGGGCGTCACCACAACCGAGACGCCCGGGTTTGACGGAGGCGACGGTGTCGGTGGGCTGCTGGCGCTTCCCGCTCCCGCACCGCATCCTGCCGTACAGGCAGAAAGCGTGATGGCGAGAATCACTTTTATCCGAAAAGCGCCGCAGAGCGCCCTGGAAGCGCGCGCGGAGCGAGCGGAAAACGGGCGACAATTCCCGTTATGGGAGGAATCTGTATCGTTGCGGAACAGTCCCGCCCTGCTTTCCGCCCTTAACTCCTTTTCTTCGCCTCGCAGCATGGTTGACACACCTTCTGTTGTGCACAACCATTGCCGAATGCCTGCTCCAGTGCCCCCGCGTCGCGTAAAGAGCTACTCCTCGGCAACGGGCTATACCTACCAGTATGTATTTCACGAGGTTCGCAAGGCCCGGCGGGGACTCACCGGGGGAAACGAATACATCTACCTGATCTCGGCCGACCGGAAGACGTCTTTCCCGCTGGCCATCTTTATCGGCCGCGACGCCGTGCGAGGCTGGTCGCGCACGGCCGGGCGCGACCTCAACGGCACGGAGGAATACGCCGCGGCGAAGATGAAGCTTTTCCAGGTACTCGACGAGGTGGAGAACCTGGCCGAGGCCCGGTCTGATTTTCAGGTGGACGAGACACAACTCGGCCGGCTCTTGGGCCAGTTGGACTTGTAGCGCGGGTCAGTTTTCCGGGTCGAGGGTGGCCTTCAGCGACGCCTCATTGTCCTTCAGCACCTCTAGGGTACGACGCCAGGTGCGCCGCCCCGGCGCTTTGACCTCAATATCGTGCGGGCCCGCCGCCAGGTGCAGCATTGAGGGCGTCGTGCCCACGAATTTCCCGTCCACATAGATTTCCGCGGCGTCGGGGTCCGACGAGATTTTCACGGAGCCCGTTCCTTCCTCTTCCTCCGGAGCGTCCGCGGAGAGCTTTTGCGCGCCCGCGCCGGGATAAAAGCGCCGCAGGACGCGCAGCATGTCTCCGGAGCTGAGCGCGAAGCCGATGCCCGAGACGCCGGGATCCGCCGGCGTTCCCACCGCGCGCGCCGTGTTGATCCCGATCACCTCTCCCGCGGAGTTCAGCAGCGGGCCGCCGCTATTCCCCGGATTCACGGCCGCATCCGTCTGGATCCACGTGCCCACGCCGAGCTCCGGCTTGGGTCCCACGGCGCTGACGATTCCCTTGCTCACGCTGTTGGCCATTCCCGCGCCGGGATTGCCGATGGCCACGACGTTCTGGCCGGGCGCGAGCCGTCCCGTATCGGCCAGCGTCAGGTGCGGCATGCCCGCGCCCTCCACCTTGACGAGCGCGAAATCCATGTCCGCGTCCAGGTAGACGATTTTGGCCGGCAGGTCTGCGCCGGCCGACGAGACGGCCACCAGCTTTGTCTCGTCCCGCACCACATGCGCGTTCGTGGCGATCACTCCGGTATCCGTGATCAGAAAGCCTGTGCCCCGTTTCTGCACGCCGCGCAGCAGCACCACGGCCGGGCCGGCGCGCCGCGCGATTTCCTCCACGGAGAGCACGCGGCGAGGCCCTTTCGCCCGCGTCTCCAGAATTCCGGTAAGCGACTCGTCCACTTTCACCAGCTCGAAATCGAAGTGGTCCGCCTTCAGCAGGTAATACTGCTGGTGAACTCTTCCGTTTGTGTTTACGCGTTCCATCGGCCCGTCTGTCAGCACCACCTCTTTGGTCACAAAGCCCTCCATGCTGATGCGCGCGCGCAGGGGATGCTGGAGCAGGTTTCCGTAGATGGTTTTGGTGCCGTGGAAATATCCGCCGGGGTACTTCACCGTGCAGGGAGTGGTGCCAATGGCGACGCCGTCCACCTCGACGGTGGCGCCGGAAGGATTGCTCGTAATCTTCAGCGTGTCGGCGGCGCCGGCCGGCGGCAGGAGCAGGAACACCACCAGGCAAACGCACACCGGCAACGCCCTCGAAGGAAAGTTCATGAAAGGGGCTCCGGGGCGCCGGAATGGCTGGACTATAACATAACGCGAGGGGAATGGAGCGTCGAAGAGGCTGGCCGTTCAGGAGGCGCGCACGAAGAAGTAAATGGTCGCACCCGTACCCACCAGCAGCACGAAGGCGCGCACCAGCGCCGCCGGCAGCCGCTGCGACAGCCGGGCGCCAAAATGCCCGCCGGCGACGGCCGCCGCCACAATCACCAGCGTCTGCGGCCAGTAGACGGCCCGCGCGATGACGAAAGTCACCACGGCCACGCCATTGATGATCGTCACCAGAACGATTTTCAGCGCGTTCATCTGGTGGATGTCGTTCATCCCCAGTGTGCCGAACAGCGCGAGCAGCAGGATTCCAATGCCGCCGCCGAAGTAACCGCCGTATATGGCCAGCACGAACTCGAAAAAGATCGCCGCCGCGATTTTTCCAATGGAGGCATCCAGCCCGCCACGCGATTCAACGCGCCGTCCTACCAGGCCGCCCAAAGCGAACACCACCGTGGCGGTAAGCATGAGCCACGGCATGATGAGCGTGAAAATGCGCGCGGGCGTGCGGATCAGCAGCACAGCGCCCGCCACCCCTCCCAGCAAGCCCGTGATCACCATGGAAATCAGCAGCCGCCGCGGCGTTGCCAGGCGCGGCCAGAAGGCCCGCGTGCTGGCCGCAAGGCCGGGCCACAGCGCCACGGAGTTTGTCGCGTTGGCGGGCACCGGCGGCACGCCCGCGAACAGCAGCGCCGGAAATACAACGAAAGTTCCCCCGCCGGCAATGCCATTCATCGTGCCGCCCACCAGGCCTGCGAAGAACAAAAAGATAGCGGTAGAGGGGCTCAGACCCATGTGTGCGTCACCGGATTGCCGGGGCGGAGGTCAACGGGAGAGGGGATGGCCGCAGATGCGCTCGAGAATCCGGATCGGCGCCTTTTCGGGCGTAACCATGGCCCCGCGCGAGATCAGAAAGGTCTGCTCCAGAGCGAACTGGCCGCTCAGCACGGCGTGGCTCACCATGTCCGTATAGCAAATCCAGCAGGCCCCGGGCGGAAATTCCCACCGCTGTTTGATGCAATTCTGTTGGAATTCGGTGTTTTCCTTCAGGAAGTCGTGGAATCGCACCATAAACGCATCGTAGGGCGAACGCGTCCACTGGCGCATGCCCAGCGCCTGCGCCAGCCGCGTGAACGACTGCGCCGCCGCTGCGGGCGCCGCAGGAATGCCCACCTGCCGGGCAAAGCGTTCCGCGAGCCCCTCAAATGTTTCCGAGGTGACCCACACGCGCCCGTGCGCAGGGTTGATGTTGGTAAACACGCGCAGGATGCGGTCGCCATGCGTGGGCCGCGTGGGAAAGGCGTCCACGTGAGCAAGGTCGTTGCGCGCGGTCAGCCGCGCCGGCCGGCCTTTCTCCTCGATGGAACGGTAGCTGGCGAAATCCTTCTTCCAGTTCCCCGCATACTCGGGAATCAGTTCGTCGAGCAATCCCGCGGCCCACCCGGAGTACGAACGCAGGATCGTCTTCAGCCGCCCCGCTTCCCGCCCCGGCATTTTCCCGGCCCCCGTCAGGCGGTCTTCCGCGGGCCGGTAGGCGATGTTTTTGTGGTAACCCGCCCCGGTCTGCTTTTGATCCAGCAGGAATGCGCGGTCGTCGCCGGGCAGCGGAAACGGCGAACGCGAGAAAAACAGGATGTTCCCGCGCTCGAGTTCCTCCGCAAGGCGCGGCCCCGGCTCTTTTCCCACTTCGACCATGCGGCTCACCCGCTCCTGCGCAGCCGCCGCGGCGCCACCGGCACTGTTCTCAGCCAGCAAAGTCACCCAACTTCTCCAGTAACCGCCCTCATTTTTCCTCAGCCGTCAGGATACGGCCCGGAGCGCAGGCTGGCAAGCCCGCGGGTTCGCGTTCTCGGATTCGGGAACTCCGAAGCGGCTTCGGCGGAATACAAGCAGGGGGACGCCCATCTCCCCCCGTTTTCCAGTGGTACGATGGAGAATGGTTCCACCGGACGGTTCCGCCTGGGAGCGCCCTTCTGGCGGGCAACTCC
>DATFZR010000381.1:0-3049 GCA_035314265.1 Candidatus Acidiferrales bacterium | reverse complement strand
CAGTGGACGTGAACCTCTCCCCCCGATTTCGGTTTTTTCAAGAACAGAACCAGCGGGACCATGCACGCTGCTGAGATGGCCAGGATTTTGAAGTTGTCTATGTAGGCCAGGACGGCGGCCTGGCGGCCTACCATCACCTCGAGCATTTTGTAAGACTGCTGCACGGCCAGCGCGGCTGATGAACCGTGCTCCTTGAACCCCTGCACCATGGCGTTCAGTGCGGACTGCACCTTGACGGAACCAGGGTCCAGATGGGACGAGAGCCGGGCCTCGTGGAATTGAGAGCGGCGATCCAGCATCGTGGTGACGAAGGAAATCCCCACGCTTCCCCCGATGTTGCGCGCCAGATTGATCAATCCCGAAGCCTGGTTGTTCTTTTCCCTGGGCAGAAAGGCATACGCGGCGGTGTTGATGGGCACAAAGAGAAAAGCCAGGCCGCCGGCCTGGATCAGGCGCGCCATGGCGATTGAACGGAAGTCCATGGCCAGGTCGAAATTCGTCATGCGGAACAACGCGAAAGAGGTCCACGCCCAGCCAAACAGGAGCAGGTAACGCGGCTGGTAGCGGCCGAGCAGAAAACCCACCAGCGGCATCAGCACAATGATGAGAAATCCGCCGGGCATAAGGCTGAGCCCCGCCTCCTCCGCCGTGTATCCCAGCAGGGTTTGCGAGTAAAGCGGGAGGAGCAGCGTGGTGCCGAGCAGGGCGAAGCCCACGCAGAACATCATGGCGTTGCTCACGGCAAACGTGCGGTCGCGAAAGAGCTTCAGGTCAATGATCGGGTGGGGATGGAACCATTCCCAAACGACCGCGGCCACCAGCGCGATGGCGGAGATCACGGCGAGCGCGAGTATGAAATTCGATTCGAACCAGTCGTCTCTTTGCCCCTTGTCCAGGACCACCTGGAGGGTGCCCAACCCCAGGGCGACGAGGCCCAGCCCGATATAGTCCACGCGAAAGAGGGAGCCTTTCTCGCGCTTCTTGAGATGGGGTGGATCGGTGACCAGACGCGAGGTAAGCAGAAGCGAAAGCAGGCCGACGGGCACGTTCACATAGAAAATCCAGCGCCAACTGTAGTTGTCTGTGATCCAGCCGCCGAGGGTGGGCCCGATGGCCGGCGCGAACACAACTGCCATGCCGTAGACGGCGAAGGCCATGCCACGTTTCGCGGGCTCAAAGGTGTCCGCCAGGATGGCCTGCTCGCTGGGCTGTAATCCCCCGCCGCCGAGTCCCTGGATTACGCGGAAGAAAATCAGCATGCCGAGGCTGGGCGCGAGCCCACAGAGAAAAGAACTGATGGTGAAGACGAGAACGCAGGACATGTAGAAGCGCTTGCGGCCGATCAGGTTCGACAACCAGCCGCTCATGGGCAAAATGATCGCGTTGGAGACGAGATACGAGGTGAGTACCCAGGTGCTTTCGTCCTGCCCCGCGGAGAGGCTGCCGGCGATGTGGGGGAGCGCGACGTTGGCGATGCTGGTGTCCAGCACCTCCATGAACGTGGCGAGCGTTACAGTGATGGCGATCAGCCAGGGATTGACGACCCGCTGCGGGACGCCGGCGTCCGCAGCCAACCCGCCGGAGCCGGCTGCAGAGGAGCTCATCGTACGGTGACGCGGGGAGTGACGGACATGCCCACGCGGAGCTGATGGTCCTGGTTCTGGCCGGGCTCCAGGACGATCTTGACGGGAATGCGCTGCACCACCTTGACGTAGTTGCCGGTGGCGTTTTCCGGCGGCAGCAGGCTGAAGCGCGCGCCGCTGGCGCCGGCCACGCTATCCACGTGGCCGCGGTAGGTGCGCCCATTGGCGTCCACGGAGAACGTGGCCGTCTGGCCGGGCCGCATCAGGCGGAGTTGCGTCTCCTTGAAGTTCGCGGTAACCCAGATGTCGTCGAGCGGCACGATGGAGAGCACCTGCTGGCCGGGCTGGACGTTGAGGCCAGTCTCGACGTTCTTGTTCACCACGCCATCCACAGGAGCGAGAATCCGGCAGTAGCTGAGGTTGAGCCTGGCCTGATCGAGCTCGGCGCGCCGTTGCTGCACAGTCGCGGCGCCCGAATGCGCGCGGGATTCGGTGATGGCCACCTGGCCCGGCCCGGTGTGCGCGGACTCGAGCGAGGCCTGGGCCTGCGTGAACCTTTCCTGCGCCTGGCGCACTTGCTGCTCGGCGGCCGCGAGCGCGGCCTTCGATCCCGCCACTGCCGCGGTGCTGGCGCGGGCCGCAGCAAGCGCCTGATCGTATTGCTGCTGGGAAACCTCCTGCCTGTCTACGAGCTGCTTGTAACGCGCGAGGTCGGCCTGCAGCTTCACGTCGTTGGCTTCGGCCTGGGCCAGATTCGCACGCATCATGTCCACTTGCCTTTCCGCGCCGCGCGTGCCGGCGCGCGCGCCCTCTACGTCTGCGTTGGCGGAGCGGATCTGGCTGTTCGTGTTCACCGAAGTGACCGGAACGTTCAGGGCCTGCGCCTGGGCGCCGGCTTCGGCATCGGACAGCTCGGCTTCCGCCTTGGCGACGGCCACTTTATAGTCCGTGGAATCGATCTCGACGAGCAGGTCGCCGGTGTGCACCCACTGGTTGTCGTCCACATTCACCTTGGTGACGTAGCCCGAAATGCGCGCGCTGATGGGGTGCACGTGGCCGTCAATCTGCGCGTCGTCTGTGGATTCGTAGTGGCTCAGGTACATCCACACCGCCACGCCGCCGGTTACCAATACCAGCACAACCGCGCCGATCAGCCATCCCTTGCCCGAAGTGCGCGCGGGGGGCGCTACCGGCCGGCGCGAGGCCGAAGAGGCTTCGCCCGCCGGGGCAGAAGAAGGATCGCTGCGTGTTTCAGATTCCATGTTTCATTTCCCTTTCAGGTACTCGGCCACGCCCGCCTCGGCATTGCCCACGGCGCGGGCCAGCGTGATTTTCGCCAGATCGTAGGCGTAAAGACTGGAAATGAGGGATTCATTCGCGGCGGCGACGGAATCCTGGGCCTGCACGACCTCCACGTTGTTGGTGACGCCGGCGCGGAAGCGGTCGTGCGACTGCTCCAGGGTTTC
>DATFZR010000380.1:0-3272 GCA_035314265.1 Candidatus Acidiferrales bacterium | reverse complement strand
CACACCCCCTTTATGGAGCTGCAAGATTTCTGTTACCATTCCGTCCTTCCGGGTATCCAAATGAATCGGTCACATTGCGCGTCTGGCTTGCAAGTGGGGTCCCTCAGCCCTTTCTGGCGAAGCTGGGTGTGCACACGCTTTCCCCGGAAGAAAACGCAATCAGGAGGAGGAACTCCATGTTGAAGAAAGTTGTTCTTGCAGCAGCGGTTGTATCCATTGCAGCAGCTTTTCCCGTCTTGTCCAGCAAGCCTATCGCCACGACGGGCTCCTGGCATGTGGATGCAAGCCATTCCGACGCGCAGTTCACTGCCGACGGAACCACGGACTTCGGCAAGACCCCGCACACCTACACCATTGGCTTCGCACGCGTCAGCGGAAGCGTGACGCTGGACTCCGCCGATCCATCCAAGTCTGCATTCGATTTGCACATCTATCCGGCCAACTCCATTGAGCCGCCGATCAACGAACAGGGCAAGGTGAAGAGCCGCTGGCTGCTGAACCATGCCACCCAGACACTCGTCTGCTTCCACTCCAAGGGCGGCGTGGCCAAGGACAAAGGCCTGCAAACCTCCGGCGAGCTGACGCTCACCCGGGTGGATCGCAACGTTGAAATCACGCCAAACGAGGCCTATGCCGGGCCTGTGTACGGCCCGCCGATGATCCACCACCTCACGCGGCCCGCCAGCTTTGTCTTCGATTTCTCGCCAAGCGGCAAGGGCGGAGCCATTCTGACCTCGGGTTCCACCAGCGTATATCGCGAGGACTTTCCCCAGTTGGCCCGCGCGGTGCTTGGCACCATGTGGCCGGCCGTCGTGCAGGACAAGAATTGCAAATCGGGAGGGCCCGCGAACGAAGCCTACTCCGGCGCCTTGTGCACCGGTACCTTCCTCCAGGCGCCGCTTCTTCCCGAGGCGCCGTATGCAGGTGAGGATTATCCCGGCCCCTCAGACTTCAACGCCGTCGTGGGCGAGCACGTCGTCATCCAGGTTCGCTTGCAGCTGAAGGCCCAGGCGAGCGCGCCCGCAACCGGTAACTAGCACTCGCAAGGGTGTAATCTCGGGTTCTCCGCCAAGCGCACGGTCCCGCCCCGCGCGGGACCGTGGCTTGGCGATCACTTCCTCCCCCGGTGTGCCGGCATTGCGGGTTTCCGTCCCCCTCTTCACGTTCTGACGATGCCTTCCTTTCTACTTTTTTTTCTTGGGGGCCTTGCTTTTCTCCACAGAGCGTGGTACAAAGGGAAATCGCGTCCTTGGAGGGCGATGCGAAACGGTCGGAACCGCTCCTCCGCTTTCCGCTCTGATCTGCTCCTCGTGGTTGGTTTCCAGGACGATGATGCCAGTGAGCCCGCAACTCCATTCTATGCAGTACTTTAGGTCGCAGGCAGATCTCTCGCCGTCAGGGCCATTTCATCTAACCCATTTGGAATGTGCCCTTATGCAACTGAGGCACTCCAGTTTAGGTAACTCCTGTAGAATCAGCACTTACGCAACTAAGGGGGTAGGGGGGGTAGGGCGGCCCATTTTGGCAACTGAGCATCGCTCCAGCAAGCTCCCTACGCGGTTCTCACCCGCTTCCTTGGAACTTTCCTATGCTCCCACCCGAATACACCACAGAGGCGCGCATACCGGCGTCTGACGACCCAGGGATGAACCAGGAACAGACTCCTGAGGTTCTGCTCCGTCGCGCGGCCACCGGCGACGAGGACTCGTTTCGCGCTCTCTACCGCCAACTCAGCGGTTGCGTCTATCGCTTTGCCCTGCACATGAGAGGCAACGCCGGCTTGGCGGAAGAGGTTACCCAGGAAACTTTTCTCGTGCTGATTCGCGACCCAGGACGCTACGACCCCGAACGCGCCACATTGAAGGCGTTCCTTTACGGCGTGGCGCGCAACCACACCCTTCGCGCGCTGGAAAAGGAGAGCCGTTTCGCACCCTTCTCCGAGCCCGGCGAAGACGAGCACGGTGAGCCCGCTGGTCCGGGCATCGCCCCACACGTGGCCGACGCCAGCGAAGACCTGCTGCGCCGCGAGCAGATTGGCCGCGTGCGGCGCGCCGTACTTGCGCTGCCCTCCGTGTACCGCGAGGCCGTGGTTCTGTGCGATCTCCAGGAACTGAGTTACGAGGAAGCCGCGAATTCGCTCGGCTGCGCCGCCGGTACTCTGCGCTCGCGCCTGCATCGCGGCCGTGAGCTGCTGGCCACCCGGCTCCGCGCCACGGAGCGGACAGAAGCGATTGCCCCGGCCGCCTTTCCGTTGCGGCCCAGGGAGGAATACTCATGAACTGCAGGGACTTCGAGCCCCTTTTGGTGGAGTCCGCGCGTCAGGCACGGCCCGCCGCTTCGCGTTCGCAGGCCGCTGATGTTTCTGCTGCCCTCGAGCATGCAGCGTCGTGCCCTACCTGCGGCGACCGTCTGATCGAGGAGCGCGGACTGGCCGCTGATTTGTCAGCCCTTTCTGCCGCCGGCGCCGCACGCGAACCCTCTGCCGGATGCGAGGCCATCCTGATGGCGGCCTACCGTGTGGAACGTGGCCGCGAGGTGCACACGCGCCGCTGGATCTTCGCGCTTTCGGGCGCCATGGCCGCTTCCTTGGTGGTATTGCTGGGCACCGCGCTCCTGCTTTCACGGGAATCGGGCACGCTCGTGCGCTCGATGGCTTCGCGGTTTTCCTCGCACCCCGCGCCCGCGCTGCCCGGTGGGTTGTCTGCGGTGGTCGAGGAAGATGCCTCGCGTGCTGATTCCGATCAGGAGGAAGTGACGGACTTCGTTGCCTTCTATCCCGGTGCGGACGCCGGCTCGCTCGATTCCGGAGCGCTGGTGCGTGTCCGCGTGCCGAGTTCGGCGCTGGGTTCCTTCGGCATGCCGGTGGCCCAGGCCAGCGGGCAGGCCGGCGAAGAAGAATGGGTCAGCGCGGATTTGCTCGTGGCTGAAGACGGTTCGCCGCTGGCGATTCGCTTCGTACGCCCGGCTACGCAGGTAGCCCAAGCCAGAGATTGACGGAACGCATGGGAACGTTGACAGAGACAGTCTGAGAACTGAGGTAAACGCAAATGAAGTTACGGATGGCACATATTGGTTTTCTGACGGGAGCCGCGCTCCTGCTGTTCTGCGGCGCGGCCTCCGCCCAGGCGCCCCCTCCGGGGCCGCCTCCGGGCTTCCACCACGGTGGTGGCGGGCCCATGGAGTTTGGCCGCTTCGAGATGGGGCTGAACGGCAAGACGGTTACCGGCGCGCCCTACTCCGCGCAGATCGTTATCCAGAGGAGCCAGACGCTC
>DATFZR010000379.1:0-2215 GCA_035314265.1 Candidatus Acidiferrales bacterium | reverse complement strand
TCCGAGCGTTGGACAAGACCAGGTTCAGGAAACGGGCGGGGCACATTTCGAGGGAAGGTTTGAACGCAATTCACCTCGGCATCATGAGGCTTATGGGCACCTGACCCCTGCCGCGCGACAGATATCCGGAAACAGTTCTTTTTGGCGGCATCAGCTGAGGCTAGTCGGTTGCTGCAAACGCACGAGTTGCAGACCACGCCGCGGTGGGGATTCTGGCGGAAGGCGGAGCGAGGGGGTGAGGCAGTCTTGGTGCATTTTCCCCGGCATGGCCAGCCCGGGCCAGCGCTTTCGCAGCTGACTCGTTACGGCTCTTCCGTGCACCTTATTCAGAGTGAGGGCGACTATGGGATCGACCTTCATCGCGCGGCGCGCGGGGACGTAGCAGGCAACTAGCTGCGCCACCAGCCACCCGCCAAGCGAGGAGACTGGCAACGATCAGCCGAGGAGCTGTTTGAGCAGTTGCACCAGGCGCGCGCGCTCTTCCTGCCGCATCTGGGTGAACTCGACACCCATCCCGCGGCCGGCCACGACGTTGCGCACGGTGGCGTGGACGCGTACGGTGCCGGAGGGCGTCTCGAAGAGGATCTGCAGATGGGCGCCCTGCTGCGGCGGATTGGTCTCGCGGATGAACAGGCCGCCGAGGCAGACGCTGCTGACGCGCGCAACGTTCTGGCGCGAGCCCGACTTCCACGCGGCAAACAGTTTTGTCACCGGGGCTGCGCGCGGGTGGCGGCGCTGGTTGGAAGCAGGTTCAGTCACGGCGAGATTCGCGTTGGCGGCCGGGGAGCATAGGCACGAGCCGGCAACTCCATGTTACTCCCGGCTCGCGCGGAGGGCTAAAATTTTCCGCGAGGTTTCGCGTGGCAGAAGTGACAGTGCCGGACGCGTGTGATAGCATCCGCATCGGTTCGAGCGATGCCACCGCAATACATCCCCGTGCTGATTTTTGCCGTTCTTGCGGCGGCGTTTCCCGCGGTGACGCTGATCATTTTCCAGTTCATCCGGCCGTCTTCGGGGGCCGTGGGAGCGAAGTTGAAGCCGTACGAGTGCGGGATACCGGCCGAGGGGGACGCGCGGGGGCGTTACTCGGTGCGGTTCTACATCGTCGCCATCCTGTTTGTTATCTTCGACGTGGAAACCGTGTTCCTGTTCCCCTGGGCGGTGGAATACCGGGCACTGGGGGGCACTGGGCTGCTCAGCATGTTCGTGTTCCTGGGCATCCTCATCGTGGGGTACATCTGGCTCTACCGCAAAGGCGCCCTCGAGTGGCTGTAAAATCCGCGCCGCCCTCAGCCAGCCCTGGGACGCTCCATCTTTCGATGAAGGTTTTTTCTGGTGTCGCGTTGACGCATATCCATGCCTGTGTTAACAATCACGGGTTAAATTTTCGGCAGCGGGCGCTCCTTACCCGCGGCCGGTCGCACTTCTGACGGGAAATGGGAACCGAACCTCCGGAGAAACAGCCGCCTTCCACGCCGGAAGGCGCAGAGTCGAAACCCGCAGCCGCCCAACCGGGCGAGCCTGCGAAGCCTGCGGTCGTAGCCCCTTCGTCGGCGGAGACGGTGGTGATCCCCGTTTCAAAGGCAATTCCTGCGCAACCCGCGGCACCCGCGGCAGCCGCGCCTGCTGCTCCTGCTGCGCCGGCCGCTCCGGCGTCTAGTGCGCCGGCCGCGCCGGCGGCACCGGCGGCTCCCGCAGCGCCGAAGCCCGCGGCTGCGGCCCCGCCGAAACCGCCCGCGCCTCCGCCTCCAAAGAAGGTGGAGCAGACTCCGCTCGACAATGAGCTGGTGAAGCGCTTCCGCTCGCGATTTGGCGATGCGGTGAAAGATGCGCTGCTCGACCGGAAGCAGGCCATCCTGGTGGTGGAGGCCGCGAAACTGCGCGAGGTGTGCGAATACGCGCGCGACCACGAGAAATTCGAGATGTTGGTGGATCTGACGGCCGTGGACTGGCCGAAACGCGAAAAACGGTTCGACATCGTGCTGCAACTGTATTCGTTTGCGAAGAACGAGCGGCTGCGGATCAAAGCTCATGCGGCCGACGGCGAGGCGGTGCCCAGCGTTCTTCCGGTGTGGCCCGCGGCGGGGTGGCTTGAGCGCGAGTGTTTCGACATGTTCGGC
This sequence comes from Candidatus Acidiferrales bacterium, assembly GCA_035314265.1. Lineage (GTDB taxonomy): Bacteria > Acidobacteriota > Terriglobia > Acidiferrales > UBA7541 > JOPF136. The sequence goes on along the minus strand of DATFZR010000379.1, from coordinate 95 downwards.
ATCCGCTTTGAGGGGCACGCGGGGCTGCGGCGCATCCTGCTGCCCGACGAGTGGCAGGGGTATCCGCTGCGGAAGGATTACGACATTCTCCAGCA
>DATFZR010000378.1:0-2750 GCA_035314265.1 Candidatus Acidiferrales bacterium | reverse complement strand
GGTCCTGCTGATGTTTTTTGGCGGAATGTTCCTGGCTGCCGCTGGAGTCCACGACGAGGCCGAGCGTGAGCGGCAGGTCCACGCTGCGCGCGAAGAAGGCAATTTTCTGCGGCGCGCCGTCTTCGAGCAGCTCGATATCTTTCTGCTCCAGGTTGTCCACCAGCGCGCCATTGGGGCCGCGCGCGGTAAACGCGACGTTTACCAGGTTCACGTCCACACGCACGGGCTCCTGCGCGTGCAGCACGCCAACCGTCGCCGCCAGCGTGGCCAGCGCGAGCCACGGCATCCAACTGCGTTTGAGGTTCATGCTCATGGCCCGTGAAACGCATCGTCGGCCCATTTCGTTCCCCAGTGTTGCAAGCGATGGGCATCCTCCCCGGACAAATCCACCTCCGGAACTGAGCTATACTGGCGCGGGGGCGATGTGCGTTTGGAAACGGATGTGAATTCCTGCGCCCCGCTGTAACCATCTGTTCATCTTCCTTTGATAGGGTGAGCTGCGGATGAAAGCGGTCGATGAGCTTGTAAATCCTCAGGTGGCAGGGGAGGGGCTGGAGGTTGAGCCGACTACACTCCATGTTCCGGCGTCGAAGAAGGGTGCGGTCAGGCCCTATCCCGGCGCTCTCGTTGTGGTGGAAGGGATTGATGGCTCGGGAAAAAGCACCCAGCTCTACCTGCTCAAACGCTGGCTGGAAATCGGCGGCTACCGGCTCCATTTTACGGAGTGGAATTCGTCGGAACTGGTCAAGTCCGCGACGAAGAGAGGCAAGCAGCGGCGCCTGCTCACACCCGTCACGTTCTCGCTCTTGCATGCCGCGGACTTCGCGGATCGCTGCGAGCGCCAGATTCTTCCCCTGCTGCACAGCGGCTACCTGGTGCTGGCCGACCGCTACATTTACACGGCGTTTGCGCGCGATTCCGCCCGCGGTTGCTCCAACGAATGGCTGCGCAACCTCTACCGCTTTGCGCCCATACCGGACATCACTTTCTATTTCCGCGCGCCGCTCGAGGTGGCTGTGAACCGCATCCTGAGCGGCCGGCCGAAGCTGAAATATTACGAGGCGGGCATGGACCTGGGCCTCTCGTTCGATCGCGCGGAAAGCTTCCGGATCTTCCAGGGCATGATCATGGACCAGTACGACCGCATGATTGAATCCGACAATTTCGTGGTGATGGATGGGACGCTGCGCGTGAACCGCCTGCAGAAGAAAATGCGCGAAATCGCGGGCGAACGCGTGGACCTGGAGCGTTACCGTTCGAGGAAGAAGCCATGACGCGCGCCGCCACAGTAGCGGGCCGCCGCACCGGAAAAGGGAAGAATGGGACCAGCCGTGCCCCGCAGCGGTTCTTCGGTTCCGGCCTTCCCGGTTTTCACGAAGAAGAACTGGGCGGCTCGCTGTTCGTACTGGAAGGCAGCGACGGCTCGGGGCGCTCCACGCAGATCGCGCTGCTCACGGAGTGGCTCGAGTCCGAGGGCTTTCCCGTGCAGACGATGGGCCTGCGCCGCTCGAACCTGGTGGCCGACGACATTGACGACCTGCTGGCCAACAACGCGGTGACGCGCATGACGCTCGTGCTGATGTACGCCACGGATTTCTACGACCAACTGGAGCACCGCATCGTTCCCGCGCTGCGTTCCGGAATGGTGGTGCTGGCGGACCGTTACATTTTCACGCTGATCGCGCGCGCCGTGGTTCGCGGCATCGACCGCGAGTACCTGCACGGCCTCTACGAGATGGCCCTGCGTCCCGACCTCACCTTCTGGCTGAACGTGAAACCGGAAGCGGCCTTCGAGCGCGAATTCAAAAAGGCCCACGCCATCTCCTACTGGGAGGCGGGCCGCGATATGTCGCTCTCGTCCGATCTCTACAAGTCGTTCATCCGGTATCAGGGCATGGTCAAGAAGGAGTTTGAAGTTTTGGCCCGGCGGCACCGCTTTGTGGGTGTGGATGGAGAGCAGAGCGTGGCTGAGGTGAACGGCGATCTGCGCACGCGCATCGCCGCGCATCTGGGCATTCGCTCCACCAAGTTCCGTCCCTCTTCGGCGCTGTCGCCGGTGTGGCGCTGAAAACGATTGCCATCTCCTATCCACGTCGCGGCGATGGATGCGGGCTCGAATGCCCTGCGGCTGGTTATCTCCCGCGCTGAATCCGCCTCAGCAATTCACGAATTGGCCACCGAGCGCGCGCCCGTGCGCCTGGGCCACCGCGCCTTCACCCGCCACCGCTTTGACGAAGACACCATCGAGCGGGCCGTAAAAGCCTTCCGCGCTTTCCGCGAACTGATGGACCTGTACCGCGTGGAAGCCTGGCGCGCCGTGGCCACCAGTGCCTGCCGCGAGGCCCGCAACCGCGACGAACTGATCCGCCGCATCGAACGCAAGACCGGCATTCACCTGGAAGTGATCAGCGGCCCGGAAGAAGCGCGCCTGGTGCGCACTGCCGTGCTCGCCGCCTGCGCCGGGCGCTTTGAGCCTGGCGTGATTCTCGACCTCGGCGGCGGCAGTCTCGAAGTGAATTTGATGCAGGGCGCGCAGGCGCGCAAGATCGTCAATCTGCCGGTGGGCTCGGTGCGGCTGATGGAGATGCTGGATATCCAGGGCCACATCGGCCCGGAGCAGCTCGAGATGATCCGCGACGTTGTCCGGCATCATCTGCAGCGCGCCCTTCGCGGCCACGCGATATCCCCGTTCCGCGGGAATCTGCACGCGGTGGCCTGCGGCGGCAACGTGGAGGCCCTCGCGCAAATCT
>DATFZR010000377.1:0-2699 GCA_035314265.1 Candidatus Acidiferrales bacterium | reverse complement strand
ATAATCGTGCAGCCGCGCGCGAAAGATGGATCGATGCATGCAAAGTCGTGCTTCTGCTTTCGGGGGCCGATTGCCCCTTAGTACGTCACGTCCTGCGGTCTTCGCAGTCTCTATGTCCGCGGATTCCCGTAAAACGCTGTCGTCACCAGATTGTTTGGATTCCAGCGGCCTGGAGGCGACGGTCGCGGGTGACGGGCGGAAGGCCAAGGTGGAGGGCAGTTGCGGCGATGATGCGGTCAGGCATGTCGGGAACAACGTCTCGCGGAATGTTCGGGAGGGCGTCGGCCACGCCGCCATCTACGGGGGCGATGAACAGTCCTGAGTTTGGGTCAGTGAGAGCTGAGCGAAGCCGCTCCAGAGCGTTAAGCGGCAGCCTTCGTCTTTCAACCAGATAAACTGTCTCAACGAGGGATATCGCCGATACATGCACATCGCGAGCATCGCGGACAGCATCTTCAATCGTTGTCCGGGCAACGGCTGACAATTCCTTGGAGTTTTCCAAATACCAGAGAACGGTGTGCGTATCCAGCACCGCGCTCATAGTTCGATGTCACGCGGAAAGTTGCCCCACATTTCGCGGCGGGCCTCGGCGATGTCTTCTTCCGTGATATGAATGTTCAGGTCTGCCCACAACCCAAGCAAACTGCGGCGAGGCTTTTTCGGGCCGCCGTTCTTCTCTTTCAGGAAGTCCACAAAGTCCAATACTTCCTTCTGCTTGTCAGGAGGTAAATCGCGGAGTTTTTCGACAACCTGCTGTTCAATCGTCATGGCAGCCTCTCGGGCGATCTATAGGTTATTGTAAGCCCGCTAAGCACCATTTGAGGCCACTGCCTTGGGACAGGAAGACATGGCGTCACATGAGCTATACGGAGGCGGCTCGAAGTTCTAAGATCCTCAACCAGGGCTCCGCCTTGATTTTCCGCCTTCGCTCTCACGCCCGCCAGCCGCCTGCCAGCCTCCTACCCTTAGCCCGCGCTTCGCGCCGCTCTAGACCCTGTTGCCCCGGGCGCACAACCCTCTTTAATGCGTGCCCCCTGGCGGCCGTCAGCCCCTGGAGCCCCCAAAACCGGCCCAACGGCCGGCCAGACCGGGCCTGCCCACCGTAATTGGCATGCTATTGCGAGTTTCGAAAGCGCCGCCGGGAAATCTGCGCGCGCCGCCGCACGCCGCGTTACGATGGCCTACTTTTGTCCTGAGGTTGAGAGTGGAACCTCTGCGCGCCAGTCACGAATCCGCCGTTCTACCCGACTTTGCTTCGGGCCCAGAGAGCGCTGTCCTGGAATTGATCAATCTCGACGCGCCGCTCGAACAGGTGCTGGTGCAGCTCTGTGTCGGCCTCGAAGCGCGCATGCCCGGCATGCTCGCCGCCGTCATGCTCACAGACCACAGCGGAGCGCGGCTGCGTGTGGGCGCCGCGCCCAGCCTTCCCCCCGCCTGCCACGAAATCTTGAACGGCTGCCCCATCTCCGCCGATTCCCTGCCGTGCGGAGTGGCCGCGTACCGGCGCGAGCTGCTCGTTGTTTCCGATCTGCTCAAGGATTTGCAGTGGGCGCGCTACCGCGAAACGGCGCTCAGCCACGGCATGCAGGCCTGCTGGGCCGTTCCCATCATCTCCGCCAAGGGAGTGCTCCTCGGAGTGTTCTCCGCGTTCTACCGCGAAGTCCACGAGCCCGCGGCCGGCGAGCTCCAGGCCGCCAGGACCGCCTCTCAGCTCGCCCGCATCGCCATCGAACGCCAGATTCACGAGAAAGCCCTCCGCGAGGCGGAAGAGCAATACCGCACCATGGTGGATCAGGCCATCCCCGCGATTTTCCGCACCACTCCCGAGGGCGCCTACCTCAGCGTCAATCCCGCCTGCGCGCGCCTGTCCGGCTACGGCAGCCCCGGGGAAATGATTGCCGCCGTCCAGAACATCGCCACGCAGATGTACGTGGATCCCGCGCGCCGCGCGGAATTCCTGCGATTGATGGAGCAGCAGGGCGAAGTCCGCAACTTCGAGTACGAGATCCGCCGCAAAGACGGCACCCACGTGTGGGTTTCCGAATCCTCCCGCGCCGTCCACAGTCCCGACGGCTCCATCGCCTTCTACGAAGGCTCTGCGGAAGACGTCACCGAACGAAGGCGCGCGGAGACGGAGCGCCACGCCATCACGGAGATCATCGCCGGCGTCTCCTCCACCCTGAACCTCGACGAGTTGCTCCGCCTCGTCCACCAGTCCCTGCGCAGCGTGCTCTACGCGGAGAACTGCTTCATCGCGCTCCACGACCGCGAAACCAGCCTGTTTCACTTTCCATTTTTCGCCGACCAGTTCGACCAGCCGCCCCCGCCGCAGCGCCTCGGCAAGACGTGCACGGAATACGTCTTCCGCACCGGGCGCCCCATGTCCATCTCGCAAAAAGATTTTGACGAGCTGGCCGGCCTGGGTGAGGTGGAGCTGGTCGGAACGCCCTCGCCCTCCTGGCTCGGCGTGCCCCTGCGCACTCCCACGGAAACCATCGGCGTGCTCGTCGTGCAGCACTACGCCGACCCCAACGCACACAGCGGCCGAGATCTCGAATTCCTGGCCTCCGTCGGCGGCCAGATCGCCATGGCCATCGAACGCAAGCAGGCGGAAGACGCCCTGCGCCAGAGCGAACGCCACTTTCGCGCGCTGATTGAAAACAGCGCGGACGTGCTCACGCTGCTGGACCCGGCCGGCG
>DATFZR010000376.1:0-9250 GCA_035314265.1 Candidatus Acidiferrales bacterium | reverse complement strand
AAAAAGATCGCAATCATCGGCATTCCCTCGAGTGCAGGTTCGCACGGACCGGGAGCCGAGCAGGCGCCGGCAGCGTTGCGCGCCGCTGGCCTGCAGGCACGCCTGGAAGCTGCCGGCTTTGAGGTCTCCGACCACGGCGACACGCCCGTTTTCCCCTACAAGCCGGACGAAGAGCATCCCCGCGCGCGCAACACCACGGCGGTGGTGGAAGCGCTGAACGCGCTGCGCACCAAGGTCGAGCTGGCCGCCAAGTCCGGAGCGCTGCTGCTGATCCTGGGCGGCGACTGCGCCATCACGCCGGGCACGATTGCAGGTCTGCGGCGCTACTACCGCGAAGTGGGCGTGTTCTGGATGGACCGCGACGCCGACCTGAACACACCCGCCACCAGTCCCTCGGGCTGCGTGCACGGGATGACGGTGGCTCACCTGACCGGACGCGGCGCGCCGGAAATCGTGCGCTTCTCCGCAGACATGCCCATGGTGCGCGAGCCGAACCTGGCGCTCTACGGGATCGAACGGCTGGACCCTCCGGAGGAGCAGCTTCTGGCGTCTGCGCCGCTGCGCGCCTATCACGCTGCCGACATTCTGCGCCGCGGCGCCGCGGCCACGGCACGCGAAGCGATGGACCGGATTCACGGGCACCGGATTCCTTTCATGCTGCACTACGACGTGGACGTGATTTCCAGCCCCGATTTCACGGCCTGCGGTTTTCCGGCGGAAGGTTCGCTGCACACGCCGCACGTGCGCGAGGCGCTGGCTGAGGTGCTCGCATCGCCGCAGTTGCTGGCCGTGGAGCTGTGCGAATATTTTCCGAGCCTCGATGCGGACGGCTCCGCGGCGAGGTTTCTCGTCGAGCTGTTTGCGGAGAATCTTGCGGAGCGTCTCCGCCCGCCCGCGCAGCCCCCGGCGGCAGCCGAGACGCAGGATCAGGCCGCTCCCGTAAACGAGCAGGCCGCTCCGGCGCACGAGCAGGCGCCGGCGACGGACGAACCCGAGCCCTCTCCTGCCGCCGCGCCGCAGGAGTCTTCACCCGCTGCTGCCGAGGCAGACGCGGCAGCGCAGCGCGTGCATGCGGAGGCCGACAGCAATCCAGCCATCGATGCTTCCGCGACATCCGCCGGAAGCTGACTTCCTTCGATCGCTGGGAGCGTTGCGTCGCGCAGGCGTCCCATTCATGCAATTCAAAGGACAGGGCGGCACGCTCATGCATCCGGCACATCAGGGCAGCGGGGAGCTTCGCAGGTTGCTTTTCGTGTTGCTCGCAACGTCCTGCCTTTCGCTCGGCAGTGCTTTCTCCAGGGAGCCCTCGTCTGAAGGGAAGGTTATCGCGATCGAGCAGTACTGCTCTGAAATGGAGCGCCTCACGGGGACGGAGCCGGATTTCATTCTCGGCGTGGCCGGCTCATCTGCGAATCCTTCAGGGGAATGGCGCAGGTACAGTTCGAAGGACGAGCTGCATAAGGCCTGGCAGCATAGCGGCGACCGCAGCTTAGGAGCCTATGTATGGCTGCGGAACGGTGAACTCGTTCGGACCAACTTTACGCTGGAGTCTGAATCGCACGATTGGGTTCAATACTCGGGATACTGCTTTCGCAGCGGTGACCTGGTGAAATTGAATTACGAACTGAGAACCACCTACAACCAAATGCTCGTTCGCCGGGAGCGGTTCTACGATGCGAAAGGCCACGTGCTGAAATCATCCGAGGAATTTCTGGACCTGCAGACGGAGAGACCCAAGAGGCCCAGCGAGGCGTTTGCCGACGAAGCGACCACGATCTACCACCACGTTTCGGATTTGCCGTTTTGGGCGCTCGTGCGGAGACCTTCGCAGTAACCTTAGCCGGAGAAACCAAATGTCTTACTCTTCGCTCTCGCTTTGCCGTTTTGCCCGTTCGAGGAGCTGCCGCGCTCTCTCCCGCATCTCCGCCGCTTCAGCCTTGCTGCCTGCTTCTTCGAGGACACCAGCGAGCGCCGCCAGGTAGTCCGACTTTCCGTAGCCGGAAAGGCCCTTGATTTCATCCATCGCGCCGATCACGCGGCGCATGGCGAGCTCGGCGGGGCGCAGCTTGCCCATTCTGAGCAGGGAGGCGCACTGGTGAGACAAACCCTCGGCCGTTTCGTGAGAAGGAAAGCCGCAAACCCTCTCGTATTCGACGATGGCCTCGGCGAAGATGCGCTCCGCGTCGCCGGTCTTTCCCTCAACTTCCCTGAGTATCGCGAGGTTCTCGAGGGCCCAGGGATACAGACGGTGGTGAGGGAAGCATTCCCTGGCGCCGGCCAGGGCGCGCTCGATTGCGGACTGAGCCTCGGCAAATTTGCCGAGCTGCCGCTTGATGATGCAGACCCTGGTGAGGGCAAAAAGCGTTTGAAGGCTCTTTTCCCCGTGAATCTTGAGGGTGGCATCCAGGGCGCGAGCGAGCAGGCGATCCGCTTCTTCATACTTGCCTTCGAAGGTTGCGTTGGCGCCTGCGTTCAGCAGCGCCTCAGCATAGGCCGGGTCGTTTTCCGGCAGAGCCTGCTCCGGCGGCTGTGTTTCCTCGGGGTCTTTCCACTCGGCGTCGTTCGACATAGGTATCGGTCCTGGTTCTCAGCGCGCCGCGGGTTCGCTGCCACGTGCGCCGGCCATCACGCAATCGCGTCCGGCGGCTTTGGCGCGGTAGAGCGCGAGGTCGGCGGCGTGCAGGAGTTGCTCGCTCGTGTTTCCGTGGTCCGGGAAGCAGGCGATGCCTACGGAAAAGGTGACGCTGCCGAGGAACTGCCCGTTCAGCGAGATTTCCAGGCGCTTGCTGTCTTCGCGCAGGCGTTCGGCGCGCTGCATGGCAATCTCCAGCGAAGACTCGGGCATGATGATAGTGAATTCCTCGCCGCCGTAGCGGCAGACGATATCGTCTTTGCGCATGCGCGACTGCAGAAAATTGCCGATGGCGCGCAGCATGGCGTCGCCCGCGGCGTGGCCCAGCGTGTCGTTGTAGCGCTTGAAATGGTCGAGGTCGAGCATGAGCGCGGCGAGGGGGCGCTGTTTGCGGTCGGCGCGGCGCAGCTCGCGTTCGAGAGATTCCTCCATGTAGCGGCGGTTATAGAGGCCGGTGAGTGGGTCGCGGATGGACTGGATGTGGAGCGTCTCGCGCAGCCGCAGGCTGGCCAGCGCCAGACCCAGATGGTCGGCCACGGAGAGGGCGAGGCGGCTCTTCGCGTCGGTCATTACCGGGCGGCCGTCGGCCGCGGGCGGTCCCATCTCCAAATGCAGGATGCCGACGGCTTCTCCCTGGGCCACCATGGGCACGCACAGGTAGCCATTGCGCATCCCCGGGCGGACGTGGCCGCAAATCTGCGACTTCGCGGGATCGTCCACGCGATGGAGACGCCCGCTGCGCAGGCCCCAGCAACTCTCCGGCGAGAAGACCGGCTCCTGCGCCGCGTAGCCTCCCCAGACGGCCATCGCTTCGACCAGGTTTTTCGAGGGGTTGGTGACGAAGAGCGCACCCGAATCGTTGGGAAAGAGCGAGAGCGCCGACTTCGTGATCACGCCGCAGGCTTCCTCCGTGGTGAGGCAGCTTTGCAGGCGGTCGCCCATCTCGGTGAGCAGCAGCGTCTCTTTATTGCGGACCTCGAGTTCGCGCACCCACTCGGTGAGCATTTCGTTGGCCTGCTGGAGCGCGTTCTGGGCGCGCTGGCGCTCGCGGTCGGCCATGTGCAGCGAGCGCGCCGTGCGCAGGATCAGCGCGCCGAACACGAACACATTGGAGATGGCGAACAGAAGCAGGCGCACCTCGGAGGAATACAGGCCCGCTATCTCGCCGCGCCAGGAGAGGTAGCCCAGCAGGGGGGGAATCGCAACGGCCGCGGGCAGAAAACGCCGCGCCAGCACTCCGCCGGCGCTGTCCGCATGCGTCACCTCGAGCAGGCCGCCATCGAATTTTTCCATCAGGAAGCCGGCGGAGAGCAGAAGGAAGCCGACGGAACTGCTGGCGGTCATCAGGAGGTAAGAGCCCACCTCGCGCATCGAGGTGATTTCGTAGACGCGGGCCAGGAGCGCGGTGAGGGCAATCGCACCCGCACCCAGGCAAAGCACCTGGCTGCGTTCGAGGCGCGCACCCTTGCTGCCATCGAAGGCCAGGAAGGCTACGCCTAAAAGAGTGAAGCAGATCGCCGAACTCGTCGCCATGCCGGCAAGGCCGGAGCCAACGAGGGGAACGTTCGTCCTCGAGCCGATGTCCTGGAACGCCGCCCCCACGCGCATCCCGGCGTACGCGGCCACGGCCAGCGCGGGAATCCATCGCGCTCCCGGGCCCCATCTGTGCCAGAAGCCTTCTTCATGGGGACGCACGAAGCAAAGGGAAATGCTGAGGAACAGGAAGCAGACCGCGGAAGCCGCCTGTACGGGGGTAGCGCCGGGAAACAGCGCCTGCATTGCGGGTGAGCCGATCGCCCAGCCAACGAGCGACACAAATGCTCCTGCGGCGACCAGGATCGCCGCAGCCTGTGCGGGTATCTCGAGCAGCGCCGCAAGCCGGGCTTTCATGCGCAGCGAAGCCCCGCGCGGCTCCGCCTTGCCGCGGCGAGCCAGGTTCGCCCACGTGTGCCAATGCGGCGAAGGGGAGAGTCGAAGCGGGGCGGCGACCCTCCGTTCCTGCTGGACAGCATCATGCCTGTCGCGCCCGCAGTCAAGGGTTAGAGTGGCTTCCACGCGGATTTGCCGGAGGCGCCCGGCCTTCAGCAGCCGGCCGGAAGTGAGAAGCGGGATGCTAGACGCGTTCCAGCCGCATCTGGTCTGCGGCGCTCTCGCGACGGCGGATGCATCGCGCGGTTTTTCCATCTACAAGCACTTCGGGAGGTTTGCCGCGGGTGTTGTAGTTCGAGCCCTGGCTGGCGCCGTAGGCGCCGGTATCGAGGATGGCGAGCAGGCCGCCTTCCGGGACGACGGGAATCACGCGGTCGCGGGCGAGGAAGTCTCCCGTCTCGCAGACGGGGCCGACGACGTCTGTGGTCTCGTGCGGCGTCCAGCCGCGGACGACGGGAATGATTTCGTGGTGCGCGCTGTAGAGGGCCGGGCGCAGCAGATCGTTCATGCCGGCGTCGACAATCAGGAAGCGTTTTCCGTGGTTGGACTTCCGGTAGATCACGCGGGTCAGCAGCACGCCCGCGGGGCCCACAATCGAGCGGCCCGGCTCGAGCAGCAGGTGAACGCCCAGTCCGCGCAGGGGACGCAGCACCGCGCGCGCGTATGCGGTGAGTTGCCTGCGGAAGTCCTGGCCCGCGCCTTCGTAGGGGATGGCGAGGCCGCCGCCCGCGTCCACGTACTCGATGGTGTGGCCCTGCGCGCGCAGGTTGAGCACCAGCGCGGCCACGCGTTCGAGCGCGGCGGTAAACGAGCCGGCGTCGGTGATTTGCGAGCCGATGTGCACGCTCACGCCGGCCAGGCGCAGTTTCGGATGCTGCGCCGCCCGGGCGTAAAGACGTTCGGCCTCCGGAATGGGCACGCCGAATTTGTGGCGGCGCAGTCCGGTGGAAATGTAGGGATGCGTTTTCGCGGGAAGGTCCGGATTCACGCGGATGGCCACGCGAGCCACGCGGCCCGTGCGCGCGGCGGTTTCCGCCAGGGCGTCGAGTTCGCTGGCGCTTTCGACGTTGAAGAGCAGAACCCCGGAGCGCAGGGCCAGCTCCATCTCCGGCCGGGTTTTACCGACGCCGGAGAAAACGGCGGAGCGGGCCGCTGTGCGGCTGACGCGGCGGATGCGCTCCAGCTCGCCGCCAGAGACCACGTCGAAGCCGTGGCCCTCGCGGGCTACCAGACGCAGGATGGCCAGCGCGGGATTGGCCTTCACGGCGTAGCAGAGCGTGTGCGGGACGCCGCGAAAGGCGTCGGCAAAAGCGCGCAGGCGCGCGCGAATCGTGCCCGCGGCGTAGACGTAGAGGGGTGTGCCGTATTTTTCCGCGAGCTGGGCCAGGGGCACGGCATCGCAGCAGAGCTCCGCCGGCGCGCGCGGCGAAACGCGGCGATAGGCGTAAGCAGTGGGACGAATCACCGCGGGAGAGTTTACCGCACGCGGCTGGAACTGAGGAGAGACAAGGACTTCAACACGGAGAGCACGGTGAAACGGAGGGTGCGGAGAGGACCGTTCAGTCTAGAATGTGGGCGGCGTTTTTTCGTCGTCGTGATGCAGGCTGGTGAGTGGGATGATCGGGTTACTTTCCATTATCGCGCTTGGCTTTTTCCTGGGGATGCGGCATGCGACCGATCCCGACCACGTGATCGCTGTTTCCACCATTGTGTCGCGGCACCGGTCTGTAAAGCAGGCGGCGTTGATCGGCGCGCTTTGGGGAGTGGGGCACACGCTGACGATTCTGCTGGTGGGCAGCGGCATCGTGCTTTTTGGGTGGGTGATCCCGGCGCGCATCGGGCTTTCGATGGAGTTTTCCGTGGGGCTGATGCTGATTCTGCTGGGGGTGCTGAACCTGACCGGCATCCTGCAATGGATCACGAATGAGTTTACTCCGCAGCACCGGCACGGACCGGACGGGCATACGCACACGCATTCGCACGCGCACGCCCATGGGGACTACGTGCACACGCATCCGCACGGGCACGACCCGGAATCGCATCCCCACGACCCGGTGGAGACCCCGCTGAATTGGTTTGACCGGCACTTCCAGACGCTGGGGTTCTATCAGGCGTTGCGCCCGCTGATCGTAGGGCTGGTTCACGGGCTGGCGGGATCCGCCGCGGTGGCGCTGCTGGTGCTGGCGACGATCCGCAACCCGCGATGGGCCATCGTTTACCTGCTCGTATTCGGGGTGGGAACGATTGCGGGAATGATGCTGATCACGGGCGCGCTGGCGATTCCATTTACTTTTTCGAGCCCGCGGTTTTCGCGGCTCAATTCGGGATTGAGGGTCGTTTCCGGCCTGGTGAGCGTGGGGTTCGGGCTGTTTCTGGTGTACCAGATCGGCTTCGTGAATGGGCTGCTGACCGGCAACCCGCAGTGGACCCCACGGTAACTCGGCCGCCTGCACGCATCGTAACTCTTAAACAAACACCGGCGCTGGAGAGGCCCAGGGTCGGCAGTTAGTCAGCTAGACTTTGGGGCATGAAGCGCCCGAATGGCACGAGCCGCCCGAAGGAAGCGAAGCAGTATTATCTTGCGATGCTGTACCGGGTGGGGGATACGCCGTTCAAGCCGTTAACGATGGCTTGTCTCGATGCGCCTTCCAGCAGCCTTACTCTGTCCACTGGTCAAGTTGTCCAATTTGGTCCACCCGAATCTTGCGTTCGTGGCCGTTCCGGCAAAGTACGGCAACTCCTACCGCTGGATTATTCACTTGCTGGTTCAAAGGGAAGCGAAAGACGAGTATCTTCTCGCCACAAGAGCAAGTGTAGCCATAGCAGACAAACTTAGGCATTATCCGGCCACTCTTCGCGGATTATCCAACAGGGCTGCGGCCTCTACAAGGTACCAACTCGAGAGGACGAGCGTTTGTAGTGGAGTGTCCGTTTGCCCTGATTGAAATCTCCTTGGAGGGGAGAAAGTTCCACGGGAGACGGACTCCTTTACTCGATATCGCAGGCTTGACATGCGAACTCACTTTGCATTATAAAGTGAGCGGGCCCGAGCCATGGACGAACTGAACCAGGCGTTGACAGAAATCGCGACGATTCGCGGGCAGATGGCCCGGGCGGTGGAGTTTCGCGGATACGGGCCGGCGACGCTGGTGGGCACGGCAGCGCTGGCCGGAGTGACGGGAGTGGCGCAGGCGCTCTGGGTGCCGCATCCACTCGAAACACCGGGCCTTTACGCATCTCTCTGGAGCATGGCCGCTGCTGCGGCGGCGGGGATGATTGCGGTCGAGACGATCGCCCGGACGAGGCGCATTCATCGCGGTCTGGCGGACGATATGATCCGTGCGGCGCTCGAACAGTTTCTGCCCGCTGCGCTGGCGGGACTGTTGCTGACCATCGTTCTGTTGCGGGTGGCGCCTGCGGACGCGGGGCTGCTGCCCGGACTTTGGCAGATTGTGTTCAGCCTGGGCGTTTTTGCCACGTGCCGCATTTTGCCGCGAGCGACGCTGGCGGTGGCCGGGTGGTACCTGTTCACCGGCCTGGTGTGCGTCGCGGGAGCCAGAGGCGGCTATGCGCTTTCGCCCTGGATGATGACCGTGCCCTACGCGGTGGGGCAGACGTTGACGGCGGCGATCCTATGGAGGACCTCCATGCGGGCGGCGGCGGTTGAGGTGAACGATGAAGCGCTCTGAACGAGTTTCTGAGACGCGGGCCGCTGAGACTCAGGTCTCCGAGGCGCCGGGGAGGTTTGAATACGCCGGACTCGACCGGGTGATTCATGAGAGGGCGCGCCTGGGCGTGATCACATCGCTGGCGGCCCATCCCAAAGGGCTGCTCTTCAACGACCTCAAACGTCTTTGCGGTCTTACCGACGGCAACCTGAGCCGCCACCTGACCGTGCTCGAGGAAGCAGGATTGGTGGAGATTTCCAAGGGATTCCACCGCAAGCGCCCGCAGACGCTGTGCCGGATCACCGGCTCGGGGCGCACGCGTTTTGTGGCCTACCTGAACGAGCTGGAACAAGTGGTGAAGGATGCGATGGCGGTGAAGCGGGCGCAGCCGGTGGAGCGGCCGGGGCGGAGCCCGCTGGCGCCACAGAGCGCCTAAAAAATTTGGAGGTATACTTTACAATGCAAAGTACTTTACATGTGTTTGAGGGGGCGCTTCCACCGGTTCTTCCACGGCCCGGCCTCCGGCCGCACGTGGCCATCATCATGGACGGAAATGGACGCTGGGCCACGGCGCGCGGCTGGCCGCGGGCGGACGGGCATCGCGCGGGGATTCGGGCGGTACGCCGCGTGGTGGAGGCCGCGCCGCGCCTGGGCGTGGCGACGCTGACGCTGTACGGATTTTCCGCCGACAACTGGCGGCGTCCGCCGGCTGAGGTGGCCACGATCCTGGACCTCTTCCGTTTCTATCTGGAGAAAGAGGCGAAGCGGCTGGCCGGCGCGGGTGTGCGCTGCACGATCATCGGGCGCCGTGACCGCTTGCCTGCGGCTCTGCTCGCGGCAATCACCGCCGTGGAGGCGGCCACGCGCGAGGGGCGGGGGCTGTGGCTGCGGCTGGCAATCGACTATTCGTCGCGAGCGGAGATCGCGTCCGCCGCGGGAAGGCTATGGCGCTCGGCTCCGGGGCGCGAGCGGGCGGGCGCGCGGCTGGCCAGCTCGATCGAGGGAGGGGCCGGTCCGGTGG
>DATFZR010000375.1:0-3870 GCA_035314265.1 Candidatus Acidiferrales bacterium | reverse complement strand
GTCTTTTCTTCGCCTCGTGGAACGGAGCCGCGGCCCATCCGCAAGGCACCACCGTCCTGGCCCCCGATGCGAGCAACGCGAAAGCCCGCGAGGTGATCGCGCGCGCCATCCAGGCCCTCGGCGGCCCGGCGTATCTCGGCGTCAAAGACATGACGCGCAGCGGACGCTACTCCGCCTTCGACCACAACGGCTCGGCACGCGGCTCCATCATGGTCACCGACATGATCAAGTGGCCCGACAAGGAGCGCATCGAGTACCGCATCAAGATCTATTGGGGCGGCGCTGAAATCCCCGGCCCCATCCCCATGCCGATACGCAAAATCGGCACCACCTATCAGGTCCACAACGGCAACCAGGGCTGGATTCTCGCCTCCGGCGGCATCGAAGAAATGCTCCCCGAATCGCTCGCGCGCATCCGCGACCAGCGCCGCAAAGACATCAACCTCCTCTTCCGCTCGCGCCTCAACGAGCCCGATCTCATCCTCCGCTACACCGGCCAGGACCTTCTCGACATGAAACTCGTCGAGTGGATCGAATCCTCCGACATCGATCGCTTCACCATCCGCATCGCCTTCGATCGCTCCACGCATCTGCCCATCCACGCCACCTATCTCTACCGCGACCCCGAAACGCACGACCCCATCCAGGAAGACGACGAATTCTCCGTCTACCACACCTTCCAGGGCATCGCGTCGCCGCTGCAAATCTCCCACGACCGCCAGGGATATCGCGTCAACCAGATGTTCTTCGATGAAGTGAAGTACAACACGGGCCTCGACGACTCGCTCTTCACCCGCGAAGGCCTGGAAGCCATCTTCAAATCCGGCAAAGACAAAAAATAGAGGGACGGGACCGGCGGTCGTTTTCGTGTTGCGCTTCCTTGCAGCCCCGGCTGCGGCAGGCCGTTCTTCGCCAGGTGCTTCAGCATCGCGCCTACGCTCGATTTCAAGCCGCTGGCCGCGTGGCCGTGGTAATGGAATGGACCCGAGCCGCGCCCGCAGGGCCTCCCGCTCCCCGCTTACGGTGCCTTCTCCGCCACAACGCCGATCGTCGCGATCCCTTCGCCCTGTTTCATCGAAGGCACCGCGCAAATGTGCATGACGATTCCCGCCACCGGCGAGCGAGCCGTGAAAATGGTTTTGCCGAAAACATCCGTTACGTAGCCAAGCTGCATTCCCGGCTCCACGTACCCGCCGCGTTTCACCAGGGGATAGAAAATCCCCGTTTGCTCGCTGGTCACGTCCACCGTTTTTTCCAGCCACACCGGATTCTCCACCGGCTGCGGCGCGCCTTCCAGCATCTTCAGCATGCGCATCGTGCTGAACGTGCCCGTAATCAGCAGCAGAACGTCCTCGATCTCCGTGGTGCCCGCGTGTCCTGCCTCCACCACGATGGAAGGCTTACCGCGCACCGATGCCGTGTTGTCCAGATACCGCGTGGCCTGCGGATCGGTGGGACGCTCCCGCCAGATAATGATGTGATTGATCCCGAACGCCAGCGCCATTTCCTTCGATACGCGGTCCTGCTCCTCATGCCCCGTCGGACCCCAGTACGTGTAAGGCCGCAGGCTCTCGTCCAGGTCTCCCCCATGGTAGTCAATCAAGTGTGTGCACCGGTCGATCACCTCCCGCGTGATCGCGTACGACGCGCGCTCCGTTTGCGTCCCGTCCATCTTTCCCGGAAAAAACCGGTTCATGTTCTTCCCGTCCACGGGATTCAGGTGCGGCACTTTCTGGTCGAACGAAGCCTGGTTCACCAGCGGCAGCACCACCAGCGTACCCGCAAGCTGCCCCGGATCAACCGCCGTAATCACACGTTCGAGCGCGACGATCGACGCGTATTCCGTCCCATGTGTCCCGGCCACCAGCGCCAGCACCGGTCCCGGCCTCGCGCCGTGGATCACCACCACGGGAATCTTCATCCCCGCATCTACGCCCGCCGGCACTTCCAGGTAGCCTTCCGCCTTCTGTCCGCGCATGGCCTCGGCAGTCCCCGCGCGAAAACTGATCTGCGCCTGGGCCTGGGCCCGCGCCGCAAGACACATCGCCGCGACCAGCAACCCCACGCCCGCATGCAGAGTCCATTTCGCCCTCTTCATCCCTGCCTCCCGTTCGTAAAGCGCGGCCATAGGCTCCCGATAGGCGTGCATACACCACTTTGTGCATTCTTGGTGTATACTCTCCCCATGGCCAGAACCAACATCCACATAGACGAAACCCTTATCCGCAAGGCCCGCAAACTGACCAAATGGAAGACCAAGCGGCGCATCGTCCATGAAGCCCTCGAATTGCTCGTCCGCTCGGAAACACGCAAAGGCATCCTCCAGTATTACGGCGCCGGCATCTGGAAAGGAGACCGCATCGCCTCGCGGAGAAACCGCGTTTGATCCTGGTGGACAGCTCCGTATGGATTGATTTCTTCAGCGCCTCTCCCGGCCCAGGCGGGGCCGAATTGCGCCGCATGATCGCAGAAGCCGAGCCGTTCGCCCTCGCCGGGATCGTCGTAGCCGAAGTTCTGCAAGGCCTCACGCGCGACGCCGGCCCTATCGAGCGGTTTCTCTCCCAATGGGATCTGCTCGAACCGCACGGATTCGCCACGTACCGCGATGCCGCCTCCATCTTTCGCCTCGCGCGCTCCAAAGGCATCACACTCACCACCATAGATTCCCTCATCGCCGCGATCGCCCTGGAGCACGGCGCCGGCGTCTTCACTCTCGATCACGACTTCGCACGTATCGCCCGCATCACGCGTCTCCGCCTGTACACTCCGTAGCTCGTCACTCGCAGCCACTGGCCACTTCCTCAATCCGCCCCCTCCAAATCCTCCCACTGTCCCTGCCGGAAGTAATGAATCACGGAGCCCTTCCCCACGAACCCATCATTAATCCCGTCGTGCTCATACGGCCCGAGTTGCCGGTTCTGCTTCCGCTTGTGAATCTCGCGCGGTGGCGCAACGCTGATCCGGCGCGAGAATCCGTAGATGCCCCGCGAGGTCTTTTGCATCTCGTTCGCGTCTTTCAAATTGGAAAACTCGGCCACCACCTTCACCGATCCGTTCCAGAACACCAGCACCGACGAGGTCCCCTCACGCGAACACAGCACGGCCCAGTCCCGGTCGTCTCCATCGCGGAACTTTCCCGAAATCACATTCTCCGGCTGCCTCGCCTCGTAGGTTTGCGGCACCAGACACTTTCGCCGTTCGAGTTCCTCCCGCACTTCCGCGGGAAGATCCTTGAATGCAGAAGGCTCCAGCCTGCTCACCGAGTCATCCTGCGTCCGCCCGGCCGGCGCGGCCGGCCCAGCCGCCTGCCCGCGCAGCCCCTGCGCTCCGGCAACCGCAAGAAGTCCCGTCAGAGTGGCCACGATGATTCGCCTATTGATCATTTCCGTGTTCCTTTCCACGCGAAGGCGAAGCCTATCACACGATTTCGGCAGCAGCGCCACCTGGCCAACCCCGCCCGCACCGTATAATCTCCAGGCCATTCATGCGCGCCTTCTTACCGCAATCTCTTTCCATCGCGGCCACAATCGTGGCCGCCGCCCTCGCAGTCGGCTGCGCCGCGCAGCGTTCCGTGGCGCCCGCCGCGACTCCACCAGCCGCGGCCTCTCCGGCTGCGCCGTCCGCCAGTCCAGGAGCCGGCGAAACCTCTCTCGTCGCGCAAGGCGAAGCCCGCTTCAAGGCCTATAAATGCCACGAGTGCCACGGCGCCCATGGCGAAGGCACAGACGATGCTCCAGACCTGGTCGGCTCGCGCCTGAACGCCGCGGAAATTGCCCTCTTCCTCCAGAAACCAAGCGCCCACGCCCGCTCCGTCGGCATGCCCAGCATTCCGCCGGACAGCCCCGATCTGCAGCCGCTCACCGCCTTCGT
>DATFZR010000374.1:0-2806 GCA_035314265.1 Candidatus Acidiferrales bacterium | reverse complement strand
CGCGTGCGGATTTACATTCCTTACGGGCGCGACTGGTTTCCGTATTTCATGCGGCGGCTGGCCGAGCGTCCCGCGAATGTGGGCTTCCTGCTGCGCAATTTTTTCCGCTAGCGTGTTCCGCCGCTTGGATCGAGAATCGCTTGAATTGCGGCTTCGAACCTCGGGCGCGTGCCTTCGCCGAGGACCATGTTGACCTGCCGTCCGTCTCGATCATAGAAAAATGTAGCGGGCATCGCTCCGGTCCAGCCGGGTGAAACGACTTGGGTGAATGCCGAGTTTACGCCGCCTCGCTGGCGATAGTTCGGAAAGACCGGCTTGTTTCGCGCGATAAATCGGCGCATGAGGATGAGGTCACCGTCGTCGTCCATGCTCACACCCACGATCTTCAGACCCTTGGCCGCGTACTGCTTCGCCAATTCGTTGAGCAGCGGGTATTCGTCGCGGCAGGGCTCGCACCAGGTGGCCCAGAAGGTCACCATCAGCGGCTTTCCGTGGTGGCCGGCGACGAGGGCGAGGTAACGATCCGCATCCACCACTTCCAGCGTCTTTTGCGTGGTGGCGTTCGCGGTTTTTCCGGCGGGCGCAGCAGCGGGGCTTTCCGCCGCGGGGATGGATTGCCCATGCGCCGCTGCCCCGGCCAGCCCGGTGAGCGCCAGCGCGCCCGCGAGCATGGCCGCCAGCGATACAGAGTTTAGTCTGTGGGTCATTCGTCGATACGATTCATGAGATGTCATCACAAATTCGCGCGGCGCAGGCAGTCGGGACCAGAACGCCGCTACGAGCGCGGCACGCGCTTGATCGTGCAGCCGAAGGCCTTGGTGTCCGTGACGGCGATGGTTTTGCCGTCCGAGATCGCGGAGAGCGCGTCGGTCAGGTCGCGCTTGGAAATCGCGCTGGGATCCTTGCTGTCGTCTATGCGGCCGTGATAGCGCAGCGTGCCGGTCGAGTCGAACAAATAGGTTTCCGGGGTGAACGAAGCGCCCAGGGCGTCGGCCAGGCGGTTGTCGTTGTCCTTGAGAATGGTGAAGGTAAAGCCGTGCTCGCGTGCGTGCTCCACGATGGCCTCCGGCGTTTCCGTGCGGTTGGCATTCACGCCCACCACGGCAAAGCCGCGCGCCCGCCACTCCTGGGCCAACGCTTCCATGCGTTCGTTGTAGGCGTTCGAGACGGGGCACTGCACGGAAATGAAGATCACGAGGATGCCGTTCTTGCTGGAGTTCGCGGCCAGGTCGGTGGTTTGGCCGGCCAGGGTGGTCAGTTTGAGAGCCGGCATTTTGCTGCCGATAGCGGGCACCGCCGGCACATCTCCATAGCTTTGCTGGGCAGATGCCGCGGAGGCCGGACCGGCCACGAGCCCTACCAGAGCGGCCAGAGCAATCAGGGTCAAAGTGCGAATTCGCATCGTCCTCTCCTGTTTAGAAGGCGCCATTTCTAAGTCAAAGCGCAGCCGGCCGCCGCTCCCTACGAACGGGGCCTGCCGCTGCCCTTATAGATGCCTCTGGGGCCCCGATTGTATACAGCTTTCCTCGAGGCGCAGGGGGATCCCCCCTGTTGCGACGGGCGCACAGCGGCTAAGTTGTGTGAGCGCGACTTTGATGATATAAAAAAAGTAGTCGTTGCGTCGGCACGATTGCCTGCGCACGACGCCATTTTGACCAGGAGGGCCTGAGATGGCCTATGTAATTGCAGAACCGTGCATCGGGACCAAGGATACGGCTTGCGTGGACGTTTGCCCGGTGGACTGCATCCATCCGCGCAAGGACGAGCCGGCCTTTGCCAACGAGACCCAGCTCTATATCCACCCGACGGAGTGCATCGACTGCGGCGCGTGCGTGCCTGTATGCCCGGTAACCGCGATTTTCGCCCTGGAAGATCTGCCCGAAAAGTGGGCCAGCTTCGCTCCCGTGAACTCCGACTGGTACTCCAAGCCACAGTAACGCGTTCTCGCCAATAAGAGGTTTTGGACCGGTTGTGGCTCCCTCAGGCGGGGCGTTTTCGCTTGGGCGGAGAGGCTCTGCGGGCGCCGGAGGCAGGATCTTTCGTTTCCTTTCGCAGCCTTGGATAGTGCTCCGGCAGGTGCGCGCCTCGGGCATCGGCCGCCAGCCAGCCGCGCACCGCCTTCCGCAATTCCTCCAGCCGCACGCCGCGATAGCCTGCCGGGAATGTTTCCACTTTTGCGAGCCCGCGGCGCATCAGCGAGCGCATGCCTTCGAGGTTGCTCTTCTGGTGGTGATAGAAGGCCGCGGAGATCTGGATGATCCCCTGCAGAAACGTTTTGTCGGGCTCCGGGGCCTTCAGCCAGATGGCTTCCCAGGATTCGTGGGCGTGCCAGAACTCGTGGGAATTGAACTGGCGCATCCCGCGGGCAAAGGCCGCGCGCGCATCGCGAGCGTTCATCATGGTGCACAGGCTTTCGGCCTGCGCTCATCTATGCGTTCCATCGGCTCATCCGCAGTCGAAAAGGGGGATTCCCGTCTCGCGAGCCCCCCACGGCGCACGCCCTGCATTTCCCGCGCTTCTTAAACCACCCTGTGCGCCCGGCGCACAGGGTCTAGAAACGACGCAGGCCGGCGCCAGCGGTGTTCCCACCAGCCGGCCAGGTTTTCTCGCCATAATGCCCGCGGCCTCTCCTGCTAAAATGCGGCATATGCCGGAAATCAGCCACAGGGAAGCGCCGCAGATTGCCGTGGAGCTCCCCGGCGTTCGCCTGGCCGTAGTCGTTGCCAGCGGCGCGAGCGTTGCGCCGGCCAGCCCCGGCTTGGAGAGCGAAATCGCAGCGCTCGCCGCGCGGCTCCAGCGCGAAATC
>DATFZR010000373.1:0-2326 GCA_035314265.1 Candidatus Acidiferrales bacterium | reverse complement strand
GGCCGATCAGCTGGCTGTTGTTGCGCGAATAGTTGAGCGTGAAATTGATGCTCTGACCGTTGCGGCGCCGCCGGCCGCCACCCCCGCCGCCACCGCCACCCCGTCCACCGCCGGTGGGTGCGCCGCCGGGACCGAACGTGTGAATCAGGCGCAGGTTGATCGAATCCGTATCGCTCTGCCCGGAAGTAACGAAGTGAAAATTGAGCGGCGAGCCGGGAATGCTGGCGTTGGGCAAGGGGATAAACGGAAGCAGCGTGGAGGTGGCCGTTCCGGTGGCCGGGCTCATGCACGATGCGGGGATGACATTGCCCGGAAACTGCTGGCCCGGCGCCACGGGACATCCCGCGGGCACCTGAGCGGGCGCAAATATCTGCACCGGGGCCCCATTCGGAAGCGTGGATTGGGAGAAATCTCCTGCGCGCTCGAGCATGGTGGGGACGGTGGAAAATGCGTCGTAGGGATTGCTGGCGCGCGTTCCGTTGTAATTGATGAAATAAAACGTCTTGGTGCCGCCGTTGTAAATCTTCGGGATATTCAGCGGCCCGCCCAGCGTGGCGCCAAAGTGGGCCTGGTTGTAGGAAGCCTTCTCGGAGGGCGTGCCGTTGATCGAGAAGGGCGCGGCGTCGAAGACATCGTTGTCGTCTGAAAAATAGACGGCGCCGTGCGGCTGATTCAGATTGAACCCACGGCCGCCGGCGCCACGGCCGATCACGCCGGGACCGCCCAGCGGCCCGCCGCCTCCGCCGAACTGGCCCGGACCGAAGCCTCCTCCGCCGCCACCGCCAGGACCCTGGCTATCGCGATACTGGTTGATGCGGTCTTGAATCTGCGCGTCGCTGCCGTTGCCAAAATCCTGCGAATGGGCCATGCCGCCGCCACTCACCACCGATTCCGTGGCTGCGTCGGCGCCCGCGCCGGAAAATGGCAGGGCACTCACATCCGCGCCGCCCAATCCGCCGGCGGCGCCGCCCGAATCGGATGAAGCGCCTCCCTGGCCTGCTCCGCCGAGATCGGCAAGGCCGCTGGCGGCACCCAGATTCTGGAAGCCGCGCCCGGCCCCGACGGTGGCGTTGGCCGCGCGGGCCGCCTGCTGCTCCTGCTGTTGTTGCTGGACGCGAGAAGCCAGCAGCATTTCCAGGTCAACCTTCGCCGTGGGATTCTGCGGATTCAGCAGCGCCTCGTGCGTTTGCGGGGCGAAGGCGAGAAACTCCGCCCGCACGACGTAGCGCCCGCGATCGGAAAGCTGGAAGGAATAGGTGCCGTCGACGTCGGTGGTGGTGGCGAGCTTCTTGCCTGTGAGCGTGTTCGCGACGGTGACCGTCACACCGGGCAGGGCAGATTTTCCCGTGCTGACCGTTCCGGAGATCGAATAGGAGGGAGCGGTGACTGGGGCCTGCGCTGGAGCCTGCGCTGGAGCGGGCGGCGGGGTTGGCGGTGGGGCGACGGCCTGCGGTTTCTGGCCGGGCGCGGCCGGGGGCGGCGGCGCATCCTGCGCGCGCGCGCGCAACGAAAAGGCGAGCGGCAAGACCACCACCCAGACGATGGCTTTTGCCGCGAGCACTAGGGGAGTTCCTGAGGCGGCTTTGTATCCGGATCGGGCTTCTTTTCAGCAGGAGGGGGAGGCGGGGTGCCGGCCCCGGGGGCGGGGCCGCCGCCACCGTTCATGAATTGCTTCATGCGTTCGAGCTGGGCCGCGTCCATCAGGTTGACGCTGCGCGGGACAAACGCGCCGTCCTTGGTCTCGCCGCGCACGGACACGGCGTCGCCTGGATGTACATCGGCGAGCGTGATGCTTTCCCGTCGCCGCGAAAGGCTGGTGTTTTCGTCGAGTTCAATGGTCTGCGTGACATTGTCGAGGCGCAGGATGGTGATCTTCGTTCCGTCGATGGCTTTCACGGTGCCGGCCACGAAGTCTTTGCCCATGACGCCCTGCGCGGCGGGTGACGGGCCATTGCGGGCGGAGACCGCCTCCGCATCCCAGGCGTCGCCGTTCTTTGTGCCGCGGACGAATACGGTCGCTCCAACCTTGAAGTCTGCAATCTTGGCGTCTTGCTGGTCGATGCGGAAAACCGTTTTCGAATTTATGTGGACGGTAACCGTGCTGCCATCCTGCGCCGCCAGTTTTATTTCCGTTGGGGAGATGGACTGGATGCGACCGAAAACGCCGTTGCCGCGAAATCTTCCTCCGCGGCCACCACCGCCCGGTCCCTGCCCCTGGGGAGGCGGCTGGCCGGAGGGAGCGTCCTGGGCGGCAATGCCTGGCACGCAGGGCAACAACAGGAGACAGGATGAAGCGAAAGAAAGAAAAAGAATAAGACGCCGCATA
>DATFZR010000372.1:0-2312 GCA_035314265.1 Candidatus Acidiferrales bacterium | reverse complement strand
CTCACGAATCCCTCCGCGCAAAAACTGCTCTTTCATTGTTTCCAACACGCAATGAAATGTCAATTGTCTCGCTTAGCAGTTCTCTAGGCGAGCTACCCCCGGCTTTTCCATTTTGATGTGGCTGCCTTTCTGGCCCGCTCTCTGGTAGCCGATCTGCTTGAAACGCAAACCAGCGTCGCCCACGGAAGGGGCGTCAGGCGCGGCCCGCTGGCTCTCTTCCGCATTGCGCCCACTATTTCATCTCCCCCATCACCGCCTTCGCGAACTCCACCGTGCTTGCCGTTCCCCCCACATCCCTCGTCAGCCAGCGCCCCTCGCGATACACCTTCTCCACCGCCGCCTGGATCCGATCCGCCGCTGCGGTTTCTCCCATGTGCCGCAGCATCATCACCGCGCTCAGCACGAGCGCCGTGGGATTGGCGATGCCTTTCCCCGCGATGTCGGGCGCCGTCCCGTGCACGGCCTCAAACAGCGCGGCCTGCTCGCCGATGTTCCCGCTGGGCACCAGGCCCAGCCCGCCCACCAACCCGGCGCACAAGTCGCTCACCACGTCGCCGTACAGGTTCGGCATCACCATCATTTCAAACTGGTTTGGGTTCAGCACCAGTTGCATGCAGGCGTTGTCTACGATCACTTCGCGGTACTCGATCCCCGGAAATTCCTGGGCCACCTTGCGGATGCAGTTCAGAAACAGCCCGTCCGACAGCTTCATGATGTTCGCCTTATGCACCGCGGCCACCTTTTTGCGTCCATGCCGCCGCGCGTAATCAAAGGCGAACCTTCCGATGCGCGTCGAAGCCTTCTCCGTGATGATCTTCAAACTCTCCACCACGCCGGGCACCACCTCGTGCTCGATGCCCGCGTAAAGGTCTTCCGTATTCTCCCGCACGATCACCAGGTCCACGCCCTCAAATCGCGTTTTCACTCCCGGCAGGTTCTTCACCGGCCGCAGGTTGGCGTAAAGATCCAGCGCCTTGCGCAGCCCCACGTTGATAGACGGCGGCCCATCCGCCACAGCCGTGGCCATCGGTCCCTTGAGCGCGTAGCCGTTGCGTCGCACCGAGGCGACGGCCTCGTCTTTCATAAAGCCGGCCCCGCGCCGGTCGATTTCCGCCCGCGCAGACACCTCCTCCCAGCGGATCTGGACGCCGCTCGCGTCCACGATCTGCCGCGTGGCCGCTGCCACCTCCGGACCCACGCCTTCCCCCGGTATCAGTGTGATGGTTCGCTCCATAGGAACAGGCATTCTACGAAAACTGGCCCTCGCCGGCCACCTTCATCCTCCCAATGTTGTTTTCTCCCTGGAACGCGCATCAAACGAGAGCGGCGGCAGGGCCTTGCACGCTCTGGTATAATGTACCCGAAGGTTGAGGACGCCCCGGAATGCGCAGGGCGCCCGGAGGATCTAGAACATGGTCAGTCTTACTCCTACAGCGGTTGTTAAGGTCAAGGAAATCATGGGCTCCCAGAACCCCTCGCCCGGCGCCTTGCGCGTGGCCGTGGTCGGCGGAGGCTGTTCCGGCTTTTCCTACCACATGGCCTTCGACAACAATTCCAACGGCACCGACCGCGTATTCGATTTCGACGGCCTGAAGGTCTACGTGGACCAGATGAGCCTGATGTACCTCGGCGGCGTCACGATTGACTACATCGAGTCCATCGAGGGCTCCGGCTTCAAGTTCAATAACCCGAACGTGAAGAGCACCTGCGGCTGCGGCAGTTCCTTCAGCGTCTAAGCGGCGCAGTCCGCCACGGCGGCCTGTGTAGGTACCCGAGGCTGGTAGGCGCCCGCGATAACGAGCCGTGTAAAGTTCTGGGCCTCCAAGCAGCCCTAGCCGTCTCGGTAGATTTTTCCTTCCATGACCACCCCCCAGCAGCGCTGGGAATCACGCCATCGCGAAGCCGCCCAAAAAACCACTCCTGAACCCGCTCCCTTTCTCATCGAATCCTTCCCGCTACTCCCCGCGCCGCACGCACGTTCCCGCGCCGTCGATCTCGCCTGCGGAGCAGGGCACAACGCCGTATGGCTGGCCGAACGCGGCTGGCCCGTTGTAGCCGTGGACTATGCCCCAGCGGCGCTCGCCCGCGCAGCCGCCCACGCCGCGGCCCGCAGCATCCCCGCCGAGCTCCGCGCGCTGCGCAATCCTCCGCAGCGCTTCTCCGGCATCCTTCTGGTGGAAGCGGACCTGGAAACGCTCGCCCTGCCGCCCTCCGCCTTCGATCTAATCCTGTGCTTCCAATATCTCGACCGCGAAGCCTTTCCGTCCATCGAACGCGCCCTCGCCCCCGGCGGCTCGCTCGTCTTTGAAACC
>DATFZR010000371.1:0-2324 GCA_035314265.1 Candidatus Acidiferrales bacterium | reverse complement strand
GAGAGCAAGCACGCCAACATCGGCATCAGCCTGCCCGGCACCGGCGAAGCCCCGCGCTGCCCCATCTAGGTTGACGGCAAGCACTTCACTACGCTGGAAGGCACCTACGAGCAGCTTTCCGCGGCGTTCCAGGCGCTGGTGGACGACTACGTGTCAACGCGCTACCAGAAGCGCCTGGTGAAGACCGCCGTCTGAGCCCTGGCTCCCGGCTTTCTCTCCCCTAACCTGCAGAAGGAAGCCGCGGTACGCAGTGTCACCGCGAAGCGTGGGCACGTATCGCATCAGCCGAATCCCGCTGCCTGCCGAGACGTGTCTCCGGCATGCAGCGCACCCTCGCAAACAAGACGGTGGATGTACAATTGGAATCATCGTGGCTTGAGAGACGGAGGTTTTATGCTGATACTGCGGTGGCACAAATGGCTCCGAGGCGGCAGCACTCGGGCGCTGGCCACTCTCATCGCCACAGCTATTCTCCTGAGCTCTCCGCCGCTTCGCGGATACGACAAGCACCTCACCGAGAATGACGTGCGCGAGGCCTACTTCTTCGGCCAGCGGCACGACCAAAGCGTGGGCCAATTCTTCAATCGGTACGAGCGAAAGACGAGCGGCGAAGGCAGCGATCCCCACGTGCGCGCCATCGGCATACGCACTCCCTACAGCTCCGTGGTCCTCCGCAGCTATGGGAACGGCAATACGTACCACGAGCAGCGCGCGCAGCGCGATTACGCCGCGAAGGCCAATCTCTTCGAAGTCGCGGTGTGGGTAAACGTGCCGTTCGATTTTCCAGTAAACCCCAAGGACCCCTCCCTCTCGAGGGCCGCCAACGAAATCGCAAAGCTTTTCAAGGTGGAGCTCACCCAGGGTGAAACGGCCGTTCCAGTGAAGTTCACCATGCCCGCGCTCCCCGAAGCGCAGACGGAGGGGGGCAACATCACCGGGGTTCAGATCTATATCGAGTACGACGTGCGCGACGTCGCGTCCGCCCCGGCCCATGTGCGCGTAACCGGGCCGGAAGGCCTCACCGCGGCGGCGGACTTCGATCTATCAACGCTGCGCTGAACGCGGCGCCGTTTCCCGCTCGCCCGGGTCATTTCCCTTCCGAACGACGCACGGGATTGTTACCATCGCGCTATTCTTTCTTCCCGTGAACGATATATCTCCAGCAGCGTTCTGATTTCCTGCTGGGAGGGAGCAGCTCTCATGGATATAGCAGCCGCCTCGCGAAGCTACGAACACTGGATGGCCGGGCGCACCCGCCTGATTCCCGGTGACCTCCGGCTCAAACACCAGTTCATGGCCTCCGCCCTGTTTCCGTTTCTGCGCGCGACGTTCTACCGCTGGCTGCAGGTGTGGCCCGAGGTGTGCCCGCAGGCGGCCACGGCGCCGCGCGTACTGGCCGTCGGCGACCTGCACGTGGAAAATTTCGGCACCTGGCGCGACATCGAGGGCCGGCTGATCTGGGGCATCAACGATTTTGACGAGGTCAGCCACATGCCCTACACGATTGACCTCGTACGCCTCACCACCAGCGCCCTGCTGGCCGCCGAGGCCGAGCATCTGGCGCTCAAGCCGCGGCTGATCGCAGACTGCATCGAGGAGGGCTACCGCTCCGCAGTCGCCACGGGCGGGCGCGCCTTTGTCCTGTCGAATCGCAGCGGTTGGCTGCGCCGCGTGGCCATGCATCAGATTGCCGAGGGCCCCGGCTTCTGGGAAAAGCTGCTGGCCTGCCCGCCGGTGGACGCGAGCAAAGTGCCGGCCACCGCGCGCGCCGCCATCGAACACGCCATGCCGCAAAAAAGACTGCGCTACGGCTACGCGCGGCGCGGCGCAGGACTGGGCAGCCGCGGCCATCAGCGATACGTCTCCGTGGTGGATTGGTGCGGCGGGCTGATCGCCCGGGAAGCGAAGGCACTGGTGCCCTCCGCGGCCGTGTGGCTGCGCCATCACTCGCGTTCCGGGCCGATCCTTTATGCAGAGGTGTTGCGGCGCGCCATCCGCTGTCCGGACCCGCACTTTCACGTTGCAGACCACTGGATCGTGCGGCGGCTCTCGCCGAACTGCAGAAAGATCAGCATCGCGGAGCTGCCCGAGAAGAGAAACGAAGAGCGGCTGCTCTATTCCATGGGCGCGGAAACGGCCAACGTGCACCTGGGCGCGGCCAACGCCCGCGCCACGATCCGGCGCGACCTGGCCAAGCGTCCCGCGGACTGGCTGCTCGAAGCGTCGCGCGCCATGATGAAATCCGTCCGCCGCGATTGGAAGGATTGGAAAAAGGCCTGAGCCCGGGCCCGCGGCTAGTTTTCCACAGGCGATTTGACGCCCTG
>DATFZR010000370.1:0-2791 GCA_035314265.1 Candidatus Acidiferrales bacterium | reverse complement strand
CGCTTACCCCATCGGCATCTACGCCACCGCGGTGCGTGAGCCGCAACAGGGCGGTGAGCGCGCGGTCCACGACTTCTCGCGAACCCTTCGAGCCGAGCTGCGCCACGAAGCCCACGCCGCAGGCATCATGGTCGGCCGGCGGAAATTGGGGACGACCGGGCATCATGCCATTCGTACGCTGTGTCGCGCGAGCCTGTACAACTCATAATTTCGATTCGGGCCATGAGTTTTTTGAGCGGGCGCCGGTGGGGCCTGGAAAACACCAGTGGAAATGGCCCTTTCCGCCGCCTTTCGCCCGCGGCTGCGCCGTTTGCAGGGCGTGCAAAACTTTTCCGAGCGGATTTTCCTCTGGACGCGCTCCCCGAATCTCCTATAATCCGCTGTTGTCTCCCGAAAAATCTGACCGGCGCCGTAGTGAGCCTGAGGAGTCGTGTATGCGAAGAAGGCGGGCGGCAGGAGTGTTGCTGTTGGCGTTGCTGTTCTGCGCGGTGCCGCTCTGGGCGCAGGCGCCCGCGTCCTCTGCGCCCGGTGCCTCGCCGCCGCCGGGCGCCTCCGCAGTGACATCGCAAATGCCTGAACCGGCGGGCTCGGCCACCACGCCCAAGCTCGAGGCCCGGCTCGCGGAACTCCAGCAGCAGGTAGCGGACGCGCACAGCGCCGGCGACAACGCCTGGATGCTCACCTGCTCGGCGCTCGTCCTGATGATGACGGGTCCCGGCCTGGCCCTTTTCTATGGCGGCCTAGTGCGCAAGAAGAACGTGCTGGCCACCATGATGCAAAGCTTCGCGCTGATGGCCATCGTCACCGTCGTGTGGGCCGTGGTGGGCTACAGCCTTTGCTTCCATTCCGGGAACCCGTTCATCGGCGGGCCCGGATACGCATTTCTTCACAACGTAGGCCTCGCGCCCGATGCGGATTATGCCGGAACGATCCCGCAACAGACCTTTATGGTTTATCAGCTCATGTTTGCCATCATCACGCCGGCGTTGATTACAGGATCGATTGCGGAGCGGGTTCGCTTCAGCGCGCTGATGTTCTTCATGGTTTTGTGGTCGCTGCTTGTTTATTCACCCATGGCGCACATGGTGTGGGGGAAGGGCGGGCTGCTGAACGCCTCGCTGGGCGGCAGGTTTCCCACACTCGATTTTGCCGGAGGCACGGTGGTGCACATCACCTCCGGCGTCTCCGCGCTGGTGGCCACGCTCTATCTGGGAAAACGCGTGGGTTACCCGAAACACGCAATGCCGCCGCATAGTGTGGTGCTGAGTTTTATCGGCGCCTGCCTGTTGTGGGTGGGCTGGTTCGGGTTCAACGCGGGAAGCGCGCTCTCGGCGAGCGGCCTCGCCACCTCCGCATTCGTGGCCACGCACTTCGCAGCGGCCACGGCCGCGATAGGCTGGGCCGGAGCGGAATGGATTCGCAACGGAAAGCCCAGCGTGCTGGGCGCGATTTCCGGCGCGGTGGCCGGTCTGGTGGCCATCACGCCGGCCTCGGGGTTCGTCGGGCCCATGGCCGCGCTGGCCATCGGCCTGATGGCGGGCGTAGGCTGCTACCTGATGGTTGCGACCGTGAAGGCAAAATTCGGCTACGATGACTCGCTGGACGCCTTTGGCGTTCACGGCGCTGGCGGGACACTCGGTGCGCTGCTCACCGGCGTCTTCGCCAGCCGCTCGATAAATCCGTTGTTTCACGACAAATCGGGAGCCGCGCTGCCCATGGGCTTGCTGGAGGGGAACGCGGGCCAGTTGCTGAACCAGTTGATCGGCGTGGTCATTGCCTGGGTGCTCGCCATTGTGGGAAGCCTGGTCATCCTGAAGATCGCGGACATGCTGTTTGGCCTGCGCGTGACCACGGAGGAGGAAGTCGAAGGGCTGGACCTGACGCAGCACGGCGAAGAGGGCTACACCCTGGAATCGTAGGCACGCAGAGCACAGAGCAGGATTGCCTGTGTCCCCGGAGCGAGCGATGACGAAGATTGAAGCGATCATCCAGACTTCCCGGTTTGAAGCCGTGAAGGACGCGCTGAAAGAAGCCGGTATCGAAGGCATGACGGTGACCGACGTGCGCGGCCTCGGCCGGCAGAAGGGCCACACCGAGGTGTATCGCGGTCGCGAGTACTCCATGGACCTGCTGCCCCGCACGAAGGTCGAACTCGTCGTCGTGGACCGCCTCGTGGAAACCGTCGTCGAGGCCATCCTGAAGTCCGCACGCACCGGAAAAATCGGCGACGGAAAAATCTTCCTGACGAAAGTTGACGAAGTCATCCGCATCCGCACCGAAGAACGTGGAGAACAGGCACTGTGACGCATCCCCTCAGCGGAATCCTCGCTCGAAACGTCTTATGGGGTTTCTCGACTCCGCCGTGACACCTGCGGTTCCCCCCGATTCCCTCCGTGCCGCTTGCGAGGCCGGGCGGGAAGCGCTTGCCGGCGACTTTCGGGCACGCGGCGACGCACTGGCCGCGCTCGCCGGCCGCACGGCGCTGGCAGACACCACGCTCGCCTCTCTGGTTTCTCTGCTTTTTCCCTACAGCCGCTCCGAGAGGAGCAGGTATGGCCTGGTGGCTATCGGAGGCTATGGCCGCCGCGCACTGTTTCCATCCTCCGACCTCGACGTGCTGCTGCTGTGCGCCGACGCGCGCGCGGCAGAGGCCGTAAGCGGCCCGGGCGCGGCGCTGGTGCGTGCGCTGTGGGACCTGGGATGGCGCGCGTCCGTCACTTCGCGGCTGCTCGACGAATGCGACCGCTTCGAGCAGGACAATCCCGAGTTCACTATCTCCCTGCTGGACGCC
>DATFZR010000369.1:0-5199 GCA_035314265.1 Candidatus Acidiferrales bacterium | reverse complement strand
AGCCGACCAACAAGACGCTTTCGCGCGCGCCCGGCATTGCCTCCGTCTGCCATGTCCATCCGGCTAGGGCCTTGATCTCACGCGCATCCTGCGCCCCAACCCAGAATAGGAGCCTTCCTTCGGACTTCAGGCGGCTTTGGGCCCACTCGACGAGAGCGTCGTAGCCTCCCAAAGCGCGCGCGGTGACCACATTGAGAGTGCCTGGCTCGATTCGTGAGTCTTGCCAGCGCGCGCTCTCCACCGCTAGATCCCTCAGACCCAAGGTGCGCCCAACCTCGGAGAGGAAAGCTGCTTTCTTCACGGTTGGCTCGAGCAGGGTGGCGTGCCACGCCGGCCGGACGAGCTTCAGCGCCAGGCCCGGAAAACCGGCGCCGCTGCCCACATCGCAATAACGGCCGGCTTCGGGCCCCAGCCAGCGGGCTCCGAAGAAGCTCTCGGCGAAATTCCGCGAGATGATTTCTTCGAGGTCCGTGATTGCGGTCAGATTGATCTTCTGGTTCCAGCGGAGGAGCAATTCGATGTAGGCGGCCATGGTGGCGAGGAGGGCGGGGGTGGGATCGATACCCGAGGCGCGAAGCACGTCGCGCCGTGCAGCCAGGCGCTCCTCGATGAGTTTACTTGTCAGTAATCTTACAGGCTTCTTCCCAGGACCGCGTTCGCCGGGCGGCCGCCGCCCCATCGCATTTCGCGCCATCTTGGGCAGCAGTTCATCACAACGGCAACGGGGGACGCAAGCGGGGGCTCGGACCGGCCAGCCCGTCGCGGCGGCTCAGTTGGAACGAGCGAGGCGGGCGAGGGCGTCGTCGCCGGGAAACAGACGATGACCTTTCGCGGCCGCGGCGCGCGAGGCGCGCTCGTGGCCCATCTGGTGATAAACATCAGCGAGGTGCACGTAGAGCTCCGAGGAAGAGTCGGGGTCGAAGCGGGCCGCGAATTCGTAGTTCTCGCGGGCCTGGTCCCACTGGCCACTGGCGCGGTAGACATCGCCGCGCCCGCGATGGCCGGCGAAGGAGTAGCGATCGCGGCGGATCGCTTCTTCATATTCGGCCATGGCTTCCTTGGGCCGCTCCAACTGCATAAAAAAGTCGCCGAGCAGCGCGAACTCAGAGGAATCGGGGTCGTCGTCCAGTTCCAGTTTCTTGGCGAGCCAGAGGGCCGCTTCGGCTTCTTCATTCTTGCGGTCGAGCACCTTCACCAATCCAGCCATGGCGGGAAGATCGTGCGGCTCCCGGCTCAGAATCTGGCGGTAGAGCAGGAAGGCGGTATCCAGATCGTCGTTGTGACGAGCGACTTCGGCCAGTCCCCGGGCGGCGGAATAGAGCTTGGGATCCAGGCGCAGGGCCAGGGAATAATGGTCTCTGGCCTCCGAATACTCCTCGTTGCCGAAGGCGAGGCGGCCGCGCAGGAGCTCGAGCCAGGCTGTGGGATGCTCGTCGTTAACGCCTTCCAGAAACGAAGCGGCGCGCGTCCAATCCATATTCCACAGTGCCGTGTCTGCCGCGGCCAGCAACGCGGCGTGGGGGTCGGCGACCACCACGTCCGGCGGCAGCCGAGACGAGCGCGCCTTCCAGGCCATTTCGACGTTCTCTTCAGACAGGCCGTGTTTCAGCAGGGCGCGAGGCGCGTGGAATTCGAGCAGACTGTTGTCGTCTGTGTTGCGGGGCGCGCCGGCCACCAGGCGCCGCAGGCCCGCGTCGTCCAGGCGGTGGTAGGCGACGATACCTTCGGGAGCGGAGATGTTGAGTGCATCGAAATCGTCGTGCAGCCCTGGCTGGTGCAGCAGCCCGCCCAGGCGACCCAGGGTGAGCGGGGAGCGCTCCGTGCGAGCCAGCAGAAGAAAGTCGGGCTCCTCGCCGCGCCACAGGGAAACGCTCTCAAACTGCCCGGCAACGGTGCCCATCACCATCAGGAGGTCGTCGGGGAAGATGGCGTAACCCTGGACCCATTGGACGAGCATGCCGCCGGGGCGCAGGCGCGCGCGTGCCGCCTGGTAATACTCATCGGTAAATAGAGCGGCCACCCCGGCAATCCAGGGATTGGAGGGCTCGGAGACGATCAAATCGTAGGAATCGCGCGTGGTGAGCAGGAAGTTTCGCGCGTCGTCCAGAACCACGGTTACGCGGGGATCGCGGAGGACGCCATGGTTCAGCCGCTCGAGCAGCGGCGCAGCCTCGATGATGCCCGGCTCGATCTCGACGCAGGTGATGTGCTCGATCTCCGGATAGCGAGAGAGCGCGGCGACGGTCATGCCGCTGCCAAAGCCGATTACGAGCACCCGCCGGGGGGCGGGGTGGAACACGGCGCCCAGATGACCGGCGAATAGCTGGGTCTCCACGTCGCGATTGCCTGCGTCTACTTTGCCGTTGGTGCGCAGGGCGAGATAGTCCTCACCGGCGGCAACGGAGATGCTGGCGTTCAGGCCATCCCGCGCGTAGAGGATGTCAAAACTGTTCGCCCACTCCTCGACGGTGAGGTGGGTCTTGCTGGTGTCGTAGTAGAGGTAGGGAGAGAACGTGGCGATGCCCGGGTTGTCGAGCTTTCCTGAGAAGACGGCGAGCACGATTCCGGCGGCCAAGGCAGCGGCCGCAGCAATTGGGACAGCTCTGCCGCCCGGTGAAAGCAGGACAAGGGTAAGCGCTACCGCAATATTCGCCAGTGCCAGCAAGGCTACCAGGCGGAAAGCGCCCAGGCGTGGGATGAGCAGAAAGCCGCTGAGCACGGCGCCGGCAATCGCTCCCAGTGTGTTGGCGGCATAGGCACGTCCCACGGCGGCTCCGTGCCCGCGGTCTTCTTCTCCTGATTGCTGAGCCTGACGGGCAATCACCACGGCGGCTAAGGGGAAATTGAATCCGAACACGGTGGCGGCGGGAAGCATGGCCACGGCGCTGGTAGCGAACTGGGCCAAGCCGAGCGCGGCAAAGCTGCCGCTTCGCAGGTCGAGAGGGCCGGTGAGCCAGCCGGGGAGCCGCTCGTATGCGAAACCCAGAACCGCGACCACGATGACTGGAAGCTGATGGTAAAAGAGGAGAAAGCCAAAAGCAGCCAGCGCGGTGAGCGCCTGCGTGAGAGCAAAGCTGCGGTATGACGGGGTGCCCCCGCGCGCGACCCACCATTCGAAGA
Organism: Candidatus Acidiferrales bacterium; assembly: GCA_035314265.1. Classification (GTDB taxonomy): domain Bacteria; phylum Acidobacteriota; class Terriglobia; order Acidiferrales; family UBA7541; genus JOPF136. The sequence continues at coordinate 2,079 of DATFZR010000369.1, read as the reverse complement.
TCAAGCTTCCCAGAACAATCCCGGCCAGAAATGCGGCCAGCATCAGGGTGAAGGCGTATGTGGAGCTGCCAAAAAAGGTGACCAGCAGGCGCGTCCAGGCGACTTCATAGGCAATCGCTGTTGCTCCTACCACGCCGAACAAGAGCAGCAGAAGCCGGGTTTGTTGCGGCGCTGGTTTCTGCGGTGTTGTTCGCCGTGGCACAGGTTGTGGCACGGGGGGTGGCGGAGCAGCGGGCCCGGCGGTGCGCGTCTCGATTGCCATGCCGCGCGCCAACGCGATGGCCACGAGACCTGCGGCCACGTTTACGGCCGCGGCAATCTGGACCGTTGCACGAAGGCCAAATTCGGCCAGGAGGTAAAACCCGGCTGCAAGCGTGCCCGCCACAGCTCCAGCCGTATTGACCCAATAGAGGCGGCCGAGACGGCCGCCGAGTTCCGCGGAATGGCGGGCGAGTCCCTGTACCAGGACGGGGAGTGTGCCGCCCATCAAGAACGTGGGCAGGAAGAGGACGATGGCTGTGCCGAAGAACCGCAAAGCGACGAGCGCCGTCTGGCTGCCCGCGGCAAAGGGATGAGCTTCGAGGTAGAGGCGGCGCACGCCGACGAGGCCTGCGAGCGACAATGCGCCCGACGCGGCTACGCCCAGTTCCATCCAGCCGTAGAGCAGCAAGGGATTCGCGCGGCGTCCGCTGGCGCGGCCCCACCAGGCGCTTCCGAGCGCCAGGCCGCCCATGAAGACGGCCAGGACCGTGGAAATCGCATAGACGGTGTTGCCAAACACGAGGCCGAGAGCTTTGCCCCAGGCCACCTGGTAGATGAGGCCCGCGGCGCCGGAGAGAAAAAAGCAGAGCATGAGCAAGCTGAATCGCGAGCGCGAGATTTTCTGCTCGGTCATGAACGCGGCATCCTATCATCGAGCGGACGAGGAGCGCAGCACAGCCAAAGTGGCTGCCACGGCGGCGTTGACAGGGGAGCGCGGCCGCCGCTATGGTTTGTCCGCACATGAAAATCCTGGTGATCGGAAGCGGTGGGCGCGAGCACGCGCTTATGTGGCGGCTCGAGCAGAGCGCGCACGTTGAGCGTATCTGGTGTTTGCCGGGAAACGCCGGAATGGCCCGCGTCGCGCGCACAGAATGCCTCGCGGCTCCTGCCGGCGGCGTGCAGGATGTTGCCGCGCTGGGTGAGTTGGCGGAGCGGCTGCGTCCGGACGTGACGCTGGTCGGGCCGGAGCTGCCGCTGGTGAATGGCATCGCTGACGAATTTGCGCGGCGCGGGCTGCGGCTGGTGGGGCCGTCGAAGCACGCGGCGCAGCTTGAAGGCAGCAAGGCTTTCGCCAAAGAGTTTCTGCTGCGCAACAACATTCCCACGGGGCCGCTGCACGGGATTTACGACTCCGCGGGAGATGCCTACTCCGCGCTGTGCGCGGTGGACTGGCCATGCGTGATTAAAGCGGACGGGCTGGCGGCGGGCAAAGGGGTGCTGGTGGCGCCCGGACCGGACGAGGCGACTGCCTTTATTGACCGGCTGATGGTGGAGCGTGAATTCGGCGCGGCAGGCGACCGCGTGCTGGTGGAGGAAGCGCTGCGCGGGCAGGAGCTTTCCTACATCGTGCTGACGGATGGCGAGACGATTCTGGCGTTTGTGCCCACGCGGGACCACAAGCGCATCTTCGACGGGAATCGCGGCCCCAACACGGGCGGCATGGGCGCGTACTCGGTGGACGGGCTGGTGCCGGGCGATCTCGAAACGCGCATTCACGACACGATCATCCGGCCGACGCTCGAGGCTATGGCGCGCGAGGGTCATCCTTACAAGGGATTCCTGTATGCGGGGCTGATGCTTACCTCCGACGGCCCGCAGGTGCTCGAGTTCAATTGCCGCATGGGCGACCCGGAAACTCAGGCCATCGTGGCGCGTATGGATTTCGATCTTGCGGAGGCACTGCAGGCCGCGGCGGAGGGACGCCTGCGCGAAGTGGCCGCGCGATGGAAGCCCGGGGCCAGCGTGTGCGTGGTGATGGCTGCAGCGGGTTATCCGGGCGAGCCGCGCACAGGGATGAAGATCGAAGGGCTGGACGCG
>DATFZR010000368.1:0-3251 GCA_035314265.1 Candidatus Acidiferrales bacterium | reverse complement strand
GCGCGAGGAGAGCGGAGCCTGATCGTTGCTGAAGAAGGCCGCCGTGTGCGCCAGCGAAATCGCCAGATCGTTCGCGTTCACCGTTGCCGTGTAATTGGCGCCGAGAGAAGTGGTGGCAGGCGCGTTAGGCTTGCGGAAAAGCGCGAGGACGTCGCCCTGCCGGTCCGACACGGCAATGATCGCCGTGTCGTCGTTCACGGCTTGCGCCGCCGCCTGCACGATGTTCTGCACGTCGGCCGCTGTCAAGAAGGCGTCGGGACCAGGCGGCGGTTCAGGAAACACGGTCCCGGGAGGAGCGGGAGAATTTGATGGATCCGTGCCGCTTCCGCCGCAGCCCGCGAGCACCAGCACTCCAGCAAGACAGATGGAGAATGCGCGCGAGAGGACCGGCCGCGGGCGATAATTCGCCGTGGCGCACGTTTGAGCGCAGGAGTTCGGGCGGCGATTGCCGTCAGACGAAAGCATGTCGGTTCTGTGGTGTAGTATCACAATTTCGGGGCGGCACTCAACTCTTCTCGGCGAGAGGTTTCCATCCGGGAGGGCTCCGGAACAATTGGGAAACACTCCTTTGGAAAACCGTTGCAACAGGGGAAGTCTTGAGGCAAGTTAGGGTCGTTTTCCGCCCTATTATGGCACAGGTCCGTCTGCAAAAAGGGCGCACGAGCCCCGGCCCAAACCGGGAGCGGCGCCGAACTTTGGCCTTCCGGCTTCCCTTTGCGTTCCTTTGCGCCGCCGCTCTTTTCTTTGTGGCGCTTCCCGCTCGCGCTCAGGACGGCAGCGGGAACCCGGCGAGCGGCTCTTCGTCAGAGGAAGCCCGGCTGAAGACCGTCGAGCAGGAAAAGCAGGGACCCCAAAGAATTCCCCGGCAGAGCCGCGGCGAGCTGGGCGCCGTGGAAGGAGTGATCCGCCAGGCCGGCGGCAACCGCGATGGCCGCGTGATCGCCGGGGCCCTCGTATCGCTGCGTCTGCTCTCCTCCGGCGCGATGCACGCGACCACGGCCAACGGAGAAGGCGTGTTCCGGCTGCTCGGGCTGCCCCCTGGTGAATACGAGCTAAAGATTGAAGCGGACGGCTTCCAGCCATTTGCAAAGCCGAGCTTTGCGGTGGCAGCCGGCGAGCTGGTGATGATTGAGGTGTCGATGGTGCCCGTTCCGGGCGCGCCAGCATCTCGCGTTCCGGGACAACCGGAATTAGGCCCCGCGCTTCCGGCGGAAGCGCCGGCGATGACGGCCTCCTATCATGAGTGGAGACGCCGGCCGGATACGGATCCCGACTTCCTGTTTTACCCGCCGCCGGATGTGCTGGTGCCCAGCCCGGACGTGTACACGGAACTCCCGGACCGCTGGCACGCGGACATGCCCGAATACCGCCGTTACGCCGTGCCGGGCGAGTTTCCCTTCGTAAAGGGCCACATCTACGACCCGTTCAACCGCAACATATTGAAGGGCGACTATCCCATCTGGCCCGCCGTGCTCGGCCGGCAGACCTTCTTGAATCTGACCGGGGTCAGCGACACCTTTGTAGACGGCCGCGACGTGCCGGTGCCCAGCAACGTGAGCGCGGCCAATCCGGGAAGCTCGACGTTCTTCGGGAAGGGCCAGCAGTTCTTCCTGGACCAGACGTTCCGTGTGACCTTCGACCTGTTCCACGGCGATACGTCCTTCAAACCCGTGGACTGGCGCATCCGGGTCACTCCGGAAGCCAGCCTGAACTACCTGGACGTGCGCGAACTGGGCATTGTGGGCCCGGATGTGCGCGACGGCACCACGCGTTTCGATACGCACGTCGGGCTGCAGGAAGCCTTCTTCGAATACAAGATCGCCGACCTGAGCGACAACTACGACTTCATCTCCGTGCGCGCGGGCATCCAGAAGTTCAACAGCGATTTCCGCGGATTTCTGTTCGTGGACGAGCAGCCGGGCTTCCGCATCTTCGGCAATGCCAGCTCGAACAAATGGGAATACAACGCCGCGTACTTCCAGATGCTCGAGAAGAACACGAACAGCGATTTGAATACCTTCGACCGCCGCAAGCAGCAGGTGTTGATCGGCAACGTGTACCGCTCCGACTTCTTCAAGAAGGGCTACACGGCCGAGTTCCTGATCGCCTGGAATAAGGACGATGGCGACCTGCACTTCGACGACAATGGGTTCCTAGTGCGCCCCGCGCCCGTCGGCAATGTGATCGGCCAGGGAACCGGCCCGAACATTCTGACCCACGGCATCCGCGTGGGGTATTTCGGCTGGCTGGGCAACGGCCACTTTGGGCGCACCAACATCACGCACGCCTTCTACGAAGCGGTGGGCAGCGACAGCCTGAACCCCATCGCGGGACGCAAGGTCACCATTGCTTCCGAGTTCGGCGCGGTGGAGCTCTCCAGGGACTACGACTGGGTGCGCTTCCGGGTCTCCGGCCTGTTCGCCAGCGGCGATGCGAACCCGCGCGACGGCCGGGCGCACGGCTTCGACTCCATCGTGGACGAGATGAACTTCGCGGGCGGCATTTTCAGCTTCTTCAACCGTGAATCCATCCGGTTGACCGGCTCCGCCGTCTCCCTGAATCCGGGGAACACGCTGCTGCCGGATTTGCGCTCGAATAAGGATGAGGGCCAGGCCAACTTCGTGAACCCCGGCATCATCGTGGTGAACGCCGGGGCCGACTTTGACGTTACGCCCAAACTGCGCGCGTTCCTGAACCTCAACTACCTGCGGTTCGATCGTACCGAGCCGCTCGAGTTGATCCTGTTTGAGCACAATATCCGCCACGACATTGGGCTGGACTACGGCGCGGGGTTCCGCTACCGTCCTCCGCTAAGCGAGAACATTGTGCTGACGTTCGGCGGCGCTGGGCTCGCTCCGGGGTCGGGTTTCCGTGACATTTACACGGCGAAGGCGCTGTGGTCGGTTTTTGCGAAAGTAACTTTCGTTTTCTGATTCTGTTTTCGGATGCCAGTTTTCTGATGCCGATTTTCTGATGCCGACTCTCTGATGATCGACCAACTACAGGCGAGGCTGGGGCGAAGCATGAGGGCGTGGAGCGCGAAAAGCGCCTCGCCGAGTCCCTGGCTGGCGGTGGCGGGCGTGCTGTGCTTCGTCCTGGCCGCCTCTGCCGGCGGCGGACGCCGCGCTGCTGCTGCCCCCGGCCGGCAAGACCGCCAGGATCTGACCTACGGGCAGACGCAGACAGACGCGGACCGCAAGAGCGCCGGCTGCATCTCCTGCCATACGTCTGAAGACACGCCCACCATGCAT
>DATFZR010000367.1:0-6449 GCA_035314265.1 Candidatus Acidiferrales bacterium | reverse complement strand
TATTCGTAAAAGTGGCGCTTCAGCAGCTCCAGCGCCTTATCCCGCTGGCCCACCTGCGCGAAAATCGCCGCCAGGTTGTATGACGCCGGAAGCAGTGCTTCGTTCTCCTGCGCCACCTTCAACGCTTCCTCGCCCTTCCCGCTCTCCGCGAGAAACACCGCGGCAAACACCAGGTTGTAGGGATCCTTCGGCGCCATTTGCAGCGCCTCGTGCACGTAAACGTTGGTCTTCTCCGCGTCCCCTTCCGAGTTCCAGTACACCGCCAGGTTTCGATACGCCAGCGCCAGCGGGTAGGTGGCCACAGAGCGTTCCATCAGCGCCAGCCCGCCCTTGAAGTCGCCCTCGTGAATCGTCATCTTCCCCAGCCCGTGCAGCGCCACGGCTTTCGACAGCGGGTCCGCCGGCATGGCCATGATGGCCTCAAACGTTACGCGCGCCTTCGTCCAATCCCCGATGTGGTGACGGTAGAGTTCGCCCAGATACCGCAGCGGAGTCGGATCCGCCGGATCCATGTGGTGCGCTTCGGTATACAGCCGCTCCGCATCCAGGTAGCGCGCCGCGTTCTCCGCCTCCAGGCCGTCGCGGAGAATGCCCACCATCTTCGCGCTCACCGCCGGATCGAAATTCGGCGCGTCAAATATCTCCGCCACGTCGTTCACGCCGAGTTTCTTCAGCTCCTTGGCCGCATCCTTGGCCCGCCCGGGAAACATGCACTTCTGCCCGACCACAGCGCGCAGTTCGTCAATGGCGGCCTGCTTGTCGCCGCTCTTTGCCTTGCTCTTTCCGTCTTCCAGCCGCTCCTTTACCGCGGACTCGCGCTTCTTCACTTCCTGGTCAACCAGCTTCTCCACCTGCTCCACCTGCAGCTTTCCGTCTTTGTTCTCTACGCGCCCCAATACCGTGTCGTCCGGCTGGGCCAGCACGGCCACGGGAAGCTTCGCTCCGCCCATCAGTTTTTCGCCGGGAGCGCCCGCCCCGCCCCCGATTTCCATGCTTACGCACTGCGAGGCATACATGGAGAGCAGCCGCGACGTCCGCAGGCTGGACCTCTCCAGCTCCACCTGGCTCACCGGAAACCAGTAGAGCACCAGCCCATCCTTTGCCGGAGGCTCTCCGCCCTTCAAGACTCTCCAGGGCACTTGATAGGCGTTGGTGTCACCTCCGCCCACCCCGCCCATGCCTCCGCCTCCGCCCCCACCGCACGTAGCCCACAAGGGCGCCTGCGGCAAAAGCAATGCTGCAGCAAGAACGGCAGAGAGAAGGCGGAAAGTGTGGGTTCTCATGCGCCGTATTATATCAGGCCAAGGACGGCCTTCGTAGCGCCCGCCTGCCCGCCGTAGCGGGTCCCGCGCCGGCCTCGCCTTCGCTCCCCTTGAGACATGCGGCGGCTCCCCTACTTCTCCGCCACCCGCAAATATTCCAAACCAGCCAGCGGCTTCCTCAAGCGCTTTTCTGGTCCTTCCCAGTCGTCTATTTCCCCGATCTCCTACGGCGCCGCGTACTTCTTCGTCTCATTTGTCCGCGCGTTGTACACCTCAAAGCTCCCATCCTTCCGCGCGGCAACTCTCAAATAGTGTCCGCCATCCACCCCGGCCAGATTCGCGATAAACGCGTCGCTCACGTTATGTGCCCCGGTGGCTGCGGCAAAATGTAGTTGCCACAAATCCTCGAGCCCCGGCGACTTTTCAATCGTGTCCCACACGCCAGGCGACCCGCCCTTTATCGCCCCGTTGTCCATGATGGCCACCCGCGGCGCCACACCGTATACCAGCGCCGGGCTGCTGCTCGTCAGCGTTCCATGGTGCGACACGATCAGAATATCCACCTTCCCAATCAGATTCTTCGGACACATCACCAGCATCTCTTTTTCCGACGTGAGGTCGCCCAGATCCAGCACGCGCAGTTTTCCAAATTGAATCAGCGTTCCCAGCGACCGCGGGTTCTCTGTATTGTCCACGGGATACGGGCCAGACTCAGCACACGCCGCGTTTTCCCCTCCCGCTCCCCCTAGCGGCTGCGTGATCGTCGCGCCATCCGCGCTGATCACCGTCACCTTCATATCCGGGATCGGCAGGACGTCTCCGGGCTTCGGCGTGATTCGCTTCGCCGTCCCTTTGGCCACAAACGCCTGGTAGTCTTTCCAAACCTGCACGGTCACCGCGTCTGATTCCTCGCGATTCTCGCCATGGTCAAACACCGTCCCGATGGGCATTTTTTCCGCGAGTTGCGGAACGCCGCCCGCGTGATCCGCGTGGTAGTGCGTCAGTAGCAGAAAATCGATTCGGCTGATTCCCATCTCTTTCGCAGCGGCGGCAATCCGGTCTGCGTCGCGCCCATTGTTAAGCGGCCAGCCCGTATCAATCAGAAGCGAATGCCCCTCCGGCGTCACAAACAGCGTGGCCTGCCCGCCCTCTACATCCACAAAGCAGATCATCAACTCCTGCGCCTTTCGCGCGGGCCCTGCATGGCTCACCGGCGGGGCCAAAACGCCGAGCATCACGGCCACCGCGGCCACCAACCACGGCACTTCCGCAAATCGTCGCAATGGCTGGCGCAATCGTAGCTGTTTCATACCGCATCCCCCTCGCGGAATCGCATCCGGATCGTCCACCACGCCGCAATCCTAGCACCACACCCGCCGTGAATCGCGCACCTCTCGTGCCGCCCCACACGGCGCCGCCCCCGGCCGCACCGGTGCTATCCTGCAACGGTGGAATCTCAGCCAGGAGCCACCTGATGGATCATTTCACTCGCCGTGATTTTCTCTCCGCCACCAGCAAGTTCTCCGGCGCGCTCGCCGCCGGAATGGTTCTGCCCGGGGCTACGGCCGCTGCCACAGAAGGTCCCGCGCTCCCGGCCGCCCCGCCTCCCCCGCCACCCGCCTCATCCCGCGACATCACCATGATGAACGCCGTCGATCTTTCGCAGGCCATCCACGCCAAGCGTGTCTCCTGCCGCGAAGTAATGTCCGCCTATCTCGACCACATCAACCGCATGAATCCAAAGGTAAACGCCATCGTCTCGCTGCAAGACCCCGACGCGCTCCTGAAACAGGCCGACGAGCGCGATGCGCAGCTCGCCCGCCGCGAATCCCTCGGCTGGATGCACGGCTTCCCCCACGCCGTAAAAGATCTGGCGCCGGTGAAGGGAATCCGTACCACCTTCGGCTCGCCGTTGCTCGACGCCATCCCCGGCCACGACGCCATCTTCGTCGAACGCCTCCGCAAGGCCGGCGTCATCATCATCGGCAAAACCAACGCCCCCGAATTCGGCCTCGGCTCGCAGACCTACAACCCCGTTTTCGGCGCCACACACAACGCCTACGACCAGTCCAAATGCGCCGGCGGCTCGAGCGGCGGCGCCGCCGTCTCGCTCGCCCTTCGCATGCTTCCCGTTGCAGACGGAAGCGACATGATGGGCTCTCTGCGCAATCCCGCGGCGTTCAACAATGTCATCGGTTTCCGCCCGTCATTCGGTCGCGTTCCTTCCGGCCCGCGCGAAGAAGTCTTCATCAGCCAGCTCTCCGTGGAAGGGCCCATGGGCCGCAGCGCAGCCGACGCGGCCATGCTGCTTTCCGTGATGGCCGGTCCGGATCCTCGCGCCCCGCTCTCCATCGAGCAGGATCCGGCCATGTTCGCCCGGCCTCTGGATCGTGATTTTGAGGGAACGCGCATCGCCTGGCTCGGCGACTACAACGGCGGCCTACCCATGGAACCGGGAGTGATGGATCTCTGCCGCCAATCCTTCGCAGCCTTCGAATCCATGGGCTGCACCGTTGAACCTGCCCTGCCCGATTTCTCTCTCGACCGCCTCTGGCGCACCTGGCTTACGTTCCGCCACTGGCTCTCCGGCGGCGGTCTCGCAGCCCTCTACAGCGACCCCCTCAAGCGCGCAAAGATGAAGCCCGAAGCCCAGTGGGAGGTCGAAGGCAGCTTCAAACTCACCGCACAGAATGTTCTCGACGCTTCCGTAGACCGCACCGCCTGGTATCAGAGCGTCTGCCGCCTCTTCGACTCCTACGATTTTCTCCTGCTCCCCAGCGCCCAGGTTTTTCCGTTCGACGTAAACGTCCACTGGCCCCAGGAAATCAACGGCGTCAAAATGGACACCTACCACCGCTGGATGGAAGTCGTCGTTCCAGACACTCTCTCCGGCTGCCCGGCAATCAACGTCCCCGTAGGTTTCAACGCCGCCGGCCTTCCCATGGGTCTCCAAATTATCGGCCCGCACCACCACGATTTCGCCGTCCTCCAAATCGCCCACGCCTACCAGCAAGCCAAACCCTGGGTTCGCGACCACCTGCCGCCGCTGCTCGGTTAATCCCCCTGCGAGCCTGCCGTCGTGCCGTTCGGATCGGCCATGTCGGTGCTTCTCCGCCCCCATTTGCGCGCCGGCAGGTTTCCGCCGGTCACCTGCGGCCACAGAGCCTTGGCCCGCTCCAGCGCCTCCGCGATGTTCGCGCAGATATTCTCCGCGCCCACGTGCTGCGCGAATTCCGCCTGCTGCATCAGCCGCGCCGGCTGCTCCCGCGCGCCGCACAGGATCAGCCCACGGCCTGAGCCCTTCACCGTGTCCGCCAGCTTCTCCAGCGCCTGCAAGCCCGTCGAATCGATCGCCGTCATATTCCGCAGCCGCAGGATCACTACGGGCGGCAGCTCCGCCAGCCGCCCCGCGATCTCGTCGATTTTGTCCGTCGCGCCAAACAGGAATGGTCCGTGGATCCGGAAGATCGTCAGGTACGGCGGAATCTCTTTGTGCTGCAGGATGTGCGCGTAGCCTTCCCGCACGTACGAATCCGTCACTTCCGAAACCGTCGTCGTCACCGTCACCCGGCGGATAAACACCAGCGCCGCCAGGATCATCCCCACCTCGACCGCCACCGTCAGGTCCGCGAACACCGTCAGGAAAAACGTGATCAGCCACGTGGCGATCTCCAACTTCGACAGTTTCAACAGCTCTGGAATTTCCTTCCAATCCCCCATGTTGTACGACACCACGAACAGGATCGCCGCCAGCACGCACAGCGGCACGTACGCCGCAAAACGCGCCGCAAATACCACAATCGCCAGCAACGTCGCCGCGTGCACCATTCCCGCCACCGGCGTCTTCGCTCCGGAACGTATGTTCGTGGCCGTTCGCGCAATCGCTCCCGTCGCCGGCAAACCTCCGAACAACGGGGAAATGATGTTCGCCACGCCCTGTCCCACCAGCTCCACGTTCGGATTGTGCCGGTCTCCGCTCATCCGGTCGGAGACCACCGCCGACATCAGCGATTCAATCGCCCCCAGCATCGCCACCGTCACCACCGGCGAAATCAGGGGCCGCAGCAGCTCCGTGTGGAACTGCGGTATCCTCATCGCCGGAAAGCCCGCGGGAATTCCCCCGAACCGCGTCCCGATCGTCTCCACCGGCAGCCGCAGCACAGCCACCAGCACCGTGCCCGCGAAGAGCGCCACGATATACCCCGGCACGCGTTTTACATACCGAGCGCACAGCACGATCAGGGCCAGCGCGATCACTCCCAGCGTCGCCGTCTCGGCCGACAGCGTGCCGAACTTCGCCCCCAGCACTTCAATCCGTCCCAGGAAGTCCCCCGGCACCTTCTCCGCTTGGATCCCAAAGAAGTCTTTGATCTGCGTGCTGGCGATGATCACTGCGATCCCGTTTGTGAATCCCACCACCACGGGCCGCGGGATGAATTTCACCGCCGTCCCCAATCCCGTCGCCCCCAGGACCACCAGCAGCACCCCGGCCATCATCGTGCACATGAACAGCCCGTCCACCCCGTAGCGCGCCACGATCCCGTACACCACCACCACGAAGGCCCCTGTCGGTCCGCCGATCTGCGTGCTCGATCCTCCCAGCGCCGAAATCAGGAACCCGGCCACAATCGCGCAATACAGCCCTGATTGTGGCGGCACTCCCGAAGCGATCGCGAACGCCATCGCCAGCGGCAACGCCACCAGCCCCACGGTAATTCCCGCCACCACGTCGGAGAGCAGTTTCCGGCCGTTGTAGTCCCGCAGACACAGCACCGATTTGGGCAGCCATTCGCGCGCGCTCATGAGTTGGCGTCACCCGCCAGGCATCGAGCCATCAAGTCAAAAAGTATAGTCCACGCCACGCGCCGATCCTTTCGGAATCCCCAGCGCGTTTCCGCAGTTTGCCTGTCAGAAGCCTCTGTAGTAGCTTTTAATCTGGTTATTTGCAGTCAATTCGCTCGGCAACCCGTAATAAGGATAAGCACTCCTAAACGTGGGGATTCATCCCCCATACCGTTGGTCGCCTAAGATTGGCCTTGGAAAAAGGCCCAAGACTGGCCTCGGAAGAGGCCTCAGACTGATGATGATTTCCCGCGCATTTCTATCTTCGCGCCGCGCTCTAGGCATTGGCGCCCTGGCCGGTTTTCTGCTCGCCCTGGCCGGCTGCACCAGCCATCCAGACGTCTC
>DATFZR010000366.1:0-19726 GCA_035314265.1 Candidatus Acidiferrales bacterium | reverse complement strand
GGGGGATTCCGTTCCAGCCGCGGTTCGCGCGGCGGCCGCAAAGTCCGCGGCCAAGCGATTCGGGTCCGTCACGGCCGGTGGGTTGCCGTGCCGGCAGGCAGAGACGGCAAAGAGCAACACCGCGGTTAGAAACAGCGCGAAGATCCGGCACAGCAACCGGCACGACATTGGGAAGAGTAAGAGACGATCTGGAAGAACGCCCGTGAGCCGGCTCACAAGCGCTAGCTGGATTTTCCTGCGGCCGGCGACTGGCTGCGGAGCAGGTCAATTGCCTTTCTTAGCGGCGCGTCGCCTGCGTGGGACGCATTCGCGCCATTGGGGTGGGGACCCCCATCTTCCCCGGCGCCTTCCTGCAATCCCGAAGTGTCGTCGCCGTTGCTGGCCACCTCTACGGAAGGCTTCACGCCCGTGTCGTTCAGCGCCTTCCCGGAGGGATCGTGATACAGCGCGGTGGTCAGAATCAGCGCTCCGCCATCTTCCAGCGGGATCACTGTTTGCTCCGCGGCGCTGCCAAATGTGCGCTCACCGATCGTGGGCGCGGCGTGGTCTTGCGCCAGCGCGGCAGCCAGCACTTCCGCGGGGCCGGCCGTGCTGGTGGAGATGAGCACGGTTACCGGTCCCGTCCACACGGTTTTCTGCGGATCCGCCGTGAATTCCTTGGTTGGAACGGTCTGCCCGCGCAGCGTCGCAATCGTGCCCGTATTCAGAAAGAGGTTCGCCGTGGAGACCGCCTCGGCCACACTGCCGGAGGCGCAGTCGCGCAGGTCGAGCACCAGCTTGTGCAGCCCCTGGTGCGAAAAATCTGTCAGCTTCTGCCGGATTTCCGCCGCGCGGCCCGGGCTGAACGACGGCACGCGGATGTAAGCGATATCGTCCTCGAGCTTGTCCGCCACCAGCTTGGGCGCGCCCAGCGCAGCGCGCGTAATCTCCATATCTTTCGATTCCGTGCCGCCGTGGCGCACCGCCGTGATCTTCACCGGCGTGCCGGGGTCGCCTTCGAGCAGCAACTCCGCCTGCCGGACGGAAATCTCGCGCGTGGAAAAGCCTGCAATGGATTCCAGAATGTCGCCGGTCGAGAGGCCCGCCTTCTGCGCCGGACTTTCCGGCAAAGCGGTCAGCACCAGCAGGTAGCCGAAGCGCTTCGAGAGCACGATGCCCACGTCGCCGCGTCCGTGCGCTTTCGAGCGCGTCTGGTAGTCCTCGTATTCACGCGCGCTCAGGTAGCCCGATTGCGCGTCGAGCGATTCCACAAGGCCGTGCATGGCCCCGCGAGTCACCTGGCGCATGTTCGGCTCTTCCACGTAGTCCTGCTGCACACGCTGCAGCACCTCGCTGAACACGCCGAGCGACCGGTATGTGCTGTCCTCGGAGGTCCGCGCCAGGGCAAAGCCGAGGCCCGCATAGAGCAGCACGAGGGTGGAGAGGGCGAGAACGAGGATGCGAGTGGCGCGGTTCATCGGGTCATCTCTTCTCTTCCTGAGGTCTTCCTAAAGGGTCCCTGCAAGGCGCCTCAAAGGGCAATTGTACCATTTCAGGACGCGGAAAAGCGTGCCGTGCTCCGAGTCCACCGCCCGCGCTAGCGGCCGGCTTGTGCCATCCGGCGCTAAGTCCCCTGAACTACGATGCCGAAGCGGTCACTGGTGCTGCCGCGGGCTCCGCGTATGTGATGTAGGTCTGCGAGATGCGGTCGTGCCAGGTGAGCCCGTGCTCGTCCCACGCGGACCACACGAAGCCGAACAAGCCGGCCGCGGCGGAAAGCAGATAGCCGAACGCGCGCCAGGTAAGATCGATCTGGCTTGGCGCCTTGCCATCAAAGCAAACCGCGTGCAAGCCACGCAACAGCATTCCCGGCGTCCCTCCACCCATCATCGTGAAGAGCAGGATGTACAGCGCGTAGATCAGGAAGGCCGTCGCAATGCCCACCGCTGCCCCCGCGCGGGAGAACGCAATCTCCCCGCCAGCGATGTGAAAGGCCAGGAAGAAGGCTGCAATCGTGACGCCCAGAATGGCGGCGTCAAAGATCGCGGCGCAGCGGCGCTCGCGGAGATCCGCCACCGGCGGCCCCTGATCCTGCGGCTGCTGGGCGTCGGAGTTTGCCGGTGAAAAATCGAACACGGGCTGTTGGACGCTGATCTCCACCCGCTCGGGTGGTGTGGCAATCGGCGGGCGGGCGGCGGTGCGCAAAGCGGCGCGCCGGCGGTCCACCTCCGTTTCCGGCTCCTCCTCTTCGGACGTTTCGAGCCCTTCGGGCGTTTCGGTCAACTCGCCGGCTTCCGGAGCGGCAGAAAACGACAATCCGCGCACGGCTTCTGCGGTCTCGTCCTCAGCGGCCAGGGCTTCGCTCTCCATCGGAGCTGCCGCAAGTATCGCGGCTTCTTCCTGCAACGCCGTGTCTTCGTGCAACACCGCGTCTTCGTGCAGCGCCGCAACGGGCGCCGCTTCCTGTTCCATCACGGGTTCCTCGATCCGGGGCGCGCTGGTCTCAAAGCCTGAAGTCAGCGAGCCGCACTCCATTTCTCGGGCGTCCAAGCCGGGCTGCGATTCCGCCACAACGGCTGCGGGGGCCGGCTCAGAATCGCCGGCGTCCGGCAGAGAGCGCCAGTAGTCCGCGTCGATTGCCGGAATCGTGGCGAGCGGCGCGGCGTCTGTCGCGGCACTCGCATGCATGGCGGGCTGCACGCCGGGGTAAAGATCCTGCCGCATCTCGCTCTGCATCTCGGCCAGTTCCGGGGGATCCGCATGAACTTCAAGCGTAGTGGAGTCGGCCAGCACCACCGCCGGCTCCGCCGGGATGGGTAGCGCCGCGCGCAATGCCGGCGCTTCTGTCGCGGGAATCATCGTGGTCTCCGCGGTTCCTGTGGAGGCAGGATCCTCAGTTTCCACGGCCGCCGCGAACGCCTGTTCGGAGTGCGATTCCGCCGCGTTGTCGTCAATCGGCGCATAGACGCGCGCAGACTGCACCGCGGGCGGCAGCGCCACATCGGACTGCGGCAGCGCCTGCGTAGACGCCTCCGCGCTGGGCGCACCTAGCTCCGCGATCGCCGAAGCCGCGGCCATCTCCATTTCCGGCGCCGGCGCTTCCGGTCCGTCCTCGAGTGTTTCCATCTTCGAGTGGACGCGGAAAGCCAGCACGGACTGATTCGCGGAGCGCTGCCGTTCGCGCCGGTTGCGGTAGGACTCCAGCCGCTCCGTCACCTCGCGCCGCCATTCAGGCACTTCGGGAGCCGGCGGCTCCGCGGTCACGGAGCCCACGATTGCAGGACGAACCGGGCCTGGTGATCCCTGCGAGCTCGATAACCCCTGCGGTCCCGACGAGCTCGACGAGCCCGACGACACCGAGGAGGAAGACGACGCGTGCGCTCCCGCCCCGGCCGCTGCCGCGCGAGTTCGTCCGCCCGAGCGGGTTTCCACCGGCACGGCGGCCAGCACGGCGCGTATGCGCTCCACGGCTTTCTTGCGGTTATTCGCCGCGACGTCGTCGGTCAGGTCGAGGCCGGCGTATGCGTCGCATAGCGCTGTGGGTCCGTTGTGAATCAACCCACACTTCAGGCATGGCGTTTTCATGGTCCTGGTTTTGCGCTGCGGAGGGACCCGCAATCAGGGCCGGAAAGAAAACTAACACGAGAGCAGTCCCGCGAATCGCCAGTTTCGTCTGCATGTCTTCAATTGAATACTGCGAGATGCGCCTGCGCTAACTCCGGCGCGCCGGCGATCGAGCGCACCGGTCAGGACGGCAAGCCGCGTCCGAAGGCCGGCAGAAGCCGCGGCCCCGCTGCCGGCTGGTGAAGGTGTGGTACCTTCCCAGCGTGAGCCGGGAACCGGAAAATCAGCGTCCCTGGCCTACGCGAAGCGTCCTGCCCGCATCTGATTTAACCTGCAACGGTGGGGCGCGCGGATGGTGACGCAGTGCAGCCGGTCGGGGGAAAGACGCAAACGATGAGGATACGGAAGATGGGAAGGTCTAACCTTCCAAGGTTCAGCCTTCGGTTTAGCCTTATAAGGTTCAGCCTTTTCCCCGCAGCCTGCGGGCTGGCCCTGGCGCTTTTCTTCTCCCCGCTCTCCACGCCGGCGCAGCAGATCGCGCCTTCAGAGGATGCCGCGGCAGCAAAGGCCGCCGAGACCGGCACGCCCGTCAAGACTGACGTTCCCGATAAGCCTGAACCCCCCGCTGAGCAGGGGTCCCCGGCCACCACGCAACAGCCGCCAGATGCACCCGCGCAGGGCGATGCAAAACCCGCGGAGCCTGCCAGGAATGCCGGCGACAAACCACAGGACAAACCCGTGCCAAGCGGCACATCCAAAGACCGCCTGTTCTTCCTGATTCCCAACTTCCTCACCCTCGAGAACGCGGGGAATGTGCCTCCTCTGACTGCCGGGCAGAAATACAAGGTCGTGGCGCGCAGCACCTTCGACCCTTTCCAATTTTCCTATTACACAGTCATCGCGGGCATCAGCCAGGCGGCGAACTCCGAAGAAGGCTACGGCCAGGGCGCGCAGGGATACGGCAAGCGCTTCGGCGCGATCTTTGCCGACACCACGATCGAGAATTTTATGGTTGGCGCCGTGCTGCCTTCAGCCTTCCATCAGGACCCGCGCTACTTCCAGCGCGGAAAAGGCTCCTTCGGCAGCCGCACCTGGTACGCCATCACGCGCATCTTTGTCACCCGCGGGGATTCCGGGCACTCCCAGTTCAACGCCTCGGAGGTTCTGGGAAGTTCCATGGCCGCCGCGATTTCCACCTACAGCTATCATCCCGAAAGCGACCGGAAAATCGGGAATCTGGCGTCCACCTGGGGCACCCAGCTCGGCCTGGATTCGTTCGGCTTCATGGCGAAAGAGTTCTGGCCCGACCTGAAGCGGCACTTCAAGAACAAAAAGAACGCGCCGGACGCCCCGCAGACGGGGAATTAGAAAGAGGTGGCTTTTCACCTTGCGTTCGCGCGTTGCGAGGGCCCGCACCCCGTGCTAGGCTGCCCACCGTTGCATGACTTCCCGGCGTGAGAGTTTCGTGCGGCCCGATCGAGCCCCCGATCAACCCCCTGCGCCCTCCCTGCCTCCGTCCTCCGCTTCTCTTTCGATGAGCCTCCCCGCCCGAGATCGAAAGAGCGCGCGCTTATCGATTTGGGTGGCTGCCGGCCGCCGCCTCGCCGCTCTTCTTCTAATCCTGCTTCCCGCCGCGTTTCCGGCCGCGCCCGCCCATGCCGCCGGCATTCCGCAACAGGTGCGCGTCCCTACGCGGCGCGGCATAGTGCAGCTCGAGGCTCAGCAGCAGCGCAAACAGGGAAACATCTTCTACGCCGATGGCGACGTAGACATCCATTACGCAAACATGCGGCTGCGCGCCGACCACGCCCAGTACAACCTGGATACTGGGGAAGCGCGCGTCAAAGGTAACGTGCGCTACGACGCAGACACGCAGAGCCTCACCGCCACCGACGGCGTCTACAACATGCGCACCGGCCAGGGGGTCTTCCACAACGTCCGCGGAGAAGTGCGCGCCGTGCGCCTCTCCAACCGCAACGTGCTGGTCAGCCAGAACCCTTTCCTCTTCTCGGCCCGCGAAGCGCGCCGCACCAGCGAGCAGACCTACGAGGTCCTCAACGCCTGGGTCACCGTATGCCCCGAAGATCGCCCCACGTGGAAGTTCTTCACCAAGCGCGCCATCATCCGTGTGGACAAGAGCGCAAAACTGCGCAGCGCGAATTTCCGGCTCTGGGGCGTCCCCATCCTCTATTTGCCTTACGCCAGCGTCCCCGTGGGCAAACACCTCCGCCAGTCGGGATTCCTCGTGCCGGAGATCGGGCAGTCGTCGCTCAAGGGCTTCATCATCGGCGAGGCCTTCTACTGGGCGCCGGTAAGCTGGTTCGACAGCACAATCAATGCGGAGCTGTTCAGCCGGCGCGGGCCGGCACTGATTGCAGACCTGCGCGCCAAGCCAGCGGACAGTTTTTCCATGAGCTACCACTTCTTTGGAGTGGACGACCGCGGATTGCCCGGAGCGAATGGCGTGCGCGTGCCGCAGGGAGGCCACGAGTCGCACTTCACCCTGGACGCCGAGTTGCCGCAAGGCTGGCGCGCCGTCGCGGACGTCAACACGCTCAGTTCGCTCACCTTCCGCCTCGCCTTTGCCTCCACCTATGCCGAGGCCGTCAACGCAGAAGTCGCCAGCACCGCGTTTCTTACCAACAATTTCGATGGCTTCAGCCTGAACTTTGCCGGCAACGGCTACAAAAATTATTTCAGCACGTCCCCGGAAACCTCCATCGAGCTGCGCACCGCCCCCGAGGCGCGGTTTAGTTCCGTGGACATTGCACCGTGGAAGTGGCCCGTCTACCTCGGCATCGACACGTATGCGGACGGAGTCAGCCGGAAAGACCCAAATCTGGAGACGCCCGCCCTGGTGCAAAGGACGGAAATCGCTCCCCGCGTAACCGTACCCTTGCGCTGGGGGCCGTGGATTGGCCTCACCTCCACTTTTGTCGCGCGCGTCACGCGCTACGGCGCGGAAGACCAGAACGGCGTCGTGGTCAACAACTCCATGGCGCAGAAAACCGCGGAGGTCACCCTCGATCTGCGCCCCCCGTCCTTCGAGCGCATCTACGGCGAGGGCGATTCGCGTTGGAAGCATGTGATCGAGCCCGACGTCACCTACCGCTTCGTCACCGGGATCAACGATTTCGGCGGCATCCTCCGCTTCGATGAAAACGACACGCTCACCGACACCAACGAAGTCGAGTATTCCGTCACGCAGAGGCTGTTCCACGGCACATCGGAAGGGTCGGGCGAGG
This sequence comes from Candidatus Acidiferrales bacterium, assembly GCA_035314265.1. Taxonomy (GTDB): domain Bacteria; phylum Acidobacteriota; class Terriglobia; order Acidiferrales; family UBA7541; genus JOPF136. The sequence goes on along the minus strand of DATFZR010000366.1, from coordinate 12,938 downwards.
TGGTGAGCTGGAGCCTGTCGCAAAAGTATTATATCGATCCCACCTTCGGCGGGGCCATCGTGCCCGGCCAGCGCAACGTCTTCCAGGCCACCGACGCCCTGTCGCCGTTCGCTTTTGCCGATGGCGCCCGCCGGTTCTCGCCCCTCACCAGCGACCTCCGCATTTCGCCCGGCGGGCGCTACGAAGCGCAGTTCATTCAAGACTACGACACCACGAAAAACCAGTTGCTCGCCAACGGCGCGCTCATGAAAGTGCGGCCCTTCCGGAAGAGCTTTGCCACCATGGCCTACTTCCTCACCCACGGCGACACCGTGCTCCAGCCCCGCTCGAACCAGATCCGCTTCCAGGCCGGATACGGAGACGTGAACCAGCCCGGATTCAACGTCACCACGGGCATGAGCTACGACTTTTTAAACCACTTCGCGGAGAACCAGACGGTCTTGGCCAGCTACAACGGCTCCTGCTGCGGCATCGCCTTCGAGTACCGCCGGCTGGCGCTCGGCACCGTGCGCCAGGAGAACCAGTTCCGCGTGGCATTCCTCATCGCCAACATCGGCACGTTTGGAAATGTCCGCCGGCAGGAGAAATTCTACTGATGCCCGCGCGGGCCAAGGCCGTTCCGCGGGCCGTAGCCTCCGCCACGGAACTCGCCTTTCTGCCTGTGACGGAACTGGCCCGCCTGCTGCGCGCGAAAAAGCTTTCGCCCGTCGAGCTGCTGCGCGCGTACCTGGAACGCATCGAGCGCCTCAACCCGCGGCTCAACGCCTATCTCACCGTGATGGCCGAAAGCGCTTTGCGCGAGGCGCGGCAGGCGGAGCGCGAAATCGCCCGCGGAAAATGGCGCGGGCCGTTGCACGGCATTCCCGTGGCGCTGAAAGACAACATCTGGACGCGCGGCGTGCGCACCACGGCGGGCTCGAAAGTCCTGGCCGATTTCGTGCCGCAACAAGACGCTGCGCTGGTCACGCACCTGCGCTCTGCCGGGGCCGTCCTGCTCGGCAAAACGCACCTGCACGAGTTCGCCTACGGAGTCAACAGCAACAACGTCCACTACGGCCCCGCCCGCAATCCGTACGACCTCGAGCGTATTCCAGGCGGATCGAGCGGCGGCAGCGCCATCGCCGTTGCCGCCGGCCTGTGCGCGGCCGCCGTGGGAACCGATACCGGCGGCTCGATACGCATTCCCGCGGCCCTCTGCGGCGTCGTGGGATTCAAGCCCGCGTTTGGTTCCGTCTCGGTAGACGGCATTGTTCCCCTGTGCGCCTCCCTGGATCACGCCGGGCCGATCGCGCGAACGGTGGAAGACGTCGCGCTGCTCTATGAGGTGATGCGCGAGGCCGTGAGCGCGAACCTCCGGAGGACCGCCCGCCCCGTGCGCCTCGGATGGCCGCGCGACTATTTCTTCGATCGTGTGGCACCCGAAGTCACGGCCGCCGTCCATGCGGCCCGCAGTTTGCTCGAAAAGCGCGGCGTGAAGTTTGTTCCCCTTTCGCTCTCGCAAGTCGAGGCGGCCAACCGCGCCACACTGCCGGTCGCGCTGGCCGAAGCCCACCAGTACCATCGCGCCGCGGGATATTTTCCGTCGCGCGCCGCGGACTATTCAGACGACGTGCGCGGCCGTCTCGAAAAGGGCTCTCAAATTACGGCCGCGGATTATCTCGATGCCCGTGAAGTCTTCCGCAGGTCCACCGCCGAATTTGAAAAGTGCGCGGAACACGTGGATGCAATCGTGGCGCCCACCACTCCCATTCCGGCGCCGCTCATTAGAGAGGACCGCGTCTCCATCGATGGCGTCGAAGAAGACGTTCGCGGCGCCCTGCTGCGGTTTTGCCGGCCCGCAAACCTGTGGGGAGCGCCCGCTATTTCCATCCCCTGCGGCGCCACGCCCGAAGGATTGCCGATCGGTCTGCAGCTCATCGGTTTCGCCGGGCGCGAGTCCATACTCCTGCTGGTCGCGAACCTTTACGAGCAGGCCACGGAATGGCACAGCCGCCGGCCCAAAATGAGCTGAGCAGTGTTGCAAGCAAGTCGTCCCGCCCTCAAAGTTCGCTTCTAAGCCACGCAGTAACCCAAAAGGCGCCCCGAGGGACCTGTTGCTCCAAAATAGCTACGATGTCGGGGCCTTTTCAGGCTGTTTTGCATCAAGAATGGGGCAATTTCGGGCCTTCTGAGTGTGTAATTCTAGTTTACATAATTCGGAAACAGACGCACGATTCTGCCTTCAAGGGGCGCTGGGCAGGGCAAAAAAGCCCGGCCCGGGGGTCGGCCGGCGAAACCTGAAGCCTGAGTCGCCTGCGGCGCATCCAACCCCAGGAGTCGCTAGAATTGAGGGCCGGTAGGACGGCGCGGGGCGGCTCTTCCCGCGCGCACGAAGGATGAACGAGGAAAAATGGAAGCAACGTACTTAGGCGCGCTCGTGGCGGGACTCGTATCCTTCTTGTCCCCCTGCGTGCTGCCGCTCGTGCCCGGCTACATCTCGATGCTTTCGGGCATCGGCGTAGACAAATTGCGGAAGGGCGAAGGGGCGCGCGCCACGCTGCTGGCCAGCGCGGTCTGCTTCGTCGTGGGATTCTCCGTCGTGTTCATCGCGCTGGGGGCGGGCGCGACCACCGTGGGAGCCTTTCTGCGTTCGCACCGCAACGCCCTGGCGCCCGTGGCCGGAGCGATGATTGTGTTGTTCGGGCTGCACCTGGTCGGATGGCTGGTGAAGATTCCCATTCGCATCGGGCTGATCGCCGGCGGCGTGCTGGTAGCCGCGGGATTGGCCCTGCAAATGAAGCCCGGCCTTCTGGGCGCCCTGCGCCCGATCGAGTTCTATGCCGCCTCCCTGATTTTTCTGGCCGGCCCGTATCTTTCCGGATGGCTCAGCCGCGACGTGCACATGCGCAACGTCGGCGGCCAGCCCGGAATGGTCGGAGCGTTCATGCTCGGGTTCGCCTTTGCCTTCGGATGGACTCCCTGCATCGGGCCGATCCTCGGCGCCGTGCTGGTGATCGCCGGCGCGCAGGAGACGGCGTGGCAGGGCGTGCTGCTGCTCACCTGCTATTCGGCGGGGCTGGCCATTCCGTTTCTGCTCACCGCGCTGGGCGTGAGCCAGTTTATGAATTTCTACCAGCGCTTCCGCAAGCATCTGCACGCCGTGGAAGTGCTCAGCGGGGTGCTGCTTCTCGTCGTGGGCTCGCTGGTTTTTACGAATCACTTCACGTGGTTGGCGGGTAAGCTGGATTTCCTGAAGCGCTTCACACTCTAGGGGTGAAAGAACCTCAATGAAAAAAGGAAGCTTGTTGCTCGTCGCGGTCGCGCTGGTGGCCGCGCTCGGGGTGCTGGTGCAGCGAACCCAGCGCAGCGCGGCAGGCCCGCGGCAGGCGCAGTCCGCCGGGCCGGTCGCCAGGATCAACACAGAAGGAATGAAGCCGGCGCCCGACCTGGCGCTCAAAGACCTGAACGACAAAGAAGTGAGCCTGGCCGGCTACCGCGGCAAGGTGGTCTTCGTGAACTTCTGGGCCACCTGGTGCGATCCCTGCCGGGGTGAGATTCCCGTGCTCATCGAGCTGCGCAAGAAATACAACGACAAGGGATTTGAAGTGCTCGGCGTGGCCATGGACGACGATGGCAAGCCGGTCGTGCAGAAGTTCGTCGATAAGGAACGGTTCGACGTGGGCGCCGCAAAGCTGCCCATGGACTATCCCATCCTGATCGGTAACTCTGACGCCGCCGACAAATTCCTGGGCGGCATCGGGGGCATCGTGGGCCTGCCCACGTCGGTGCTGATTTCGCGCGACGGCAAGCGGGTAAAAACCATCATCGGCCCGGTAGACGCAGACAAACTAGAACGCGACATCCAAGGCCTGCTGTAGCCAGGCCGTAGGGGCGCAGCTTGCTGCGCCCCTCGATCCGAGGCCACCCATCGAGGGCGCAGCAACCACGCCCCCACGAGATCCGGGAAAAAGGAGCGATGGTGGACGAACAAGAATTCCGCAAACACGCAGATCGCTCCCTCGAGACCCTCCGCAAACGCCTCCTGGATCTAGGCGACGCCCACAATTTTGAGGTCGAAGGCGAAGGCGAAAAGCTGGAGCTCCTCTTCGAAGAACCTGAAGAAGCCCGTTTCGTGATCAGCCCAAACACCGCCGCCCGCCAAATCTGGATATCCGCCCTCTCCACCAGCTTCAAGCTGGCATGGTCAGACGCGGCCGGCGCCTTCGTCATGGAAAAAACCGGCGAAACGCTAGCCGCCGTAATGAGCCGCATTTTGACCCAGCAACTCGGCAGCGCCGTAAGCGTATAGAGGACAAAGCCCGATGCCTTCCCATCCTCATGCTGTCGTTCCGAATCCCGGCGGGTTACGCCGGGTGAGGAACCTGCTTGTGAAGGGATAAGGAGAACCAGTGAACCACAGAGGAGCACAAGCAGACTTCGACACGAGAAAAGCGCTGCACGCCGCCCTCCCCATCGCGGTCATCCTCCTCCTAGCCATGTCCGCACTGGCCGCCGCGCAGGATAGCTCACGCCCCATCAAGCCTTCTGAGGCCGTCAAGACGCAGGTGTACGTCTCACTCGATCCCGTCCCCCGCGGCCGGCAGTTCGAGGTTGCCGCGGTGGCCGAAGTGGCGCCCGGCTACCATGTCCAGGCGAACAAAGTCCTCCAGGACTATTTGATCCCGTTGACGCTCACGCCCGAGGTTCCCGCCGGTTTTCGAGTCGTGAGCACCGGCTATCCGAAAGCCAACGTGGTGAAATTTGGGTTCGCCAAGCAGCCCATGGCCGTCTATGAAGGGCGATTCGTCGTGCGCATCAAGCTCGAGGCTGCGGCCGGTGTTCCCACGGGCAGCACGACAATTCCCATTACGCTGCGCTTCCAGGCCTGCAACGACCAGTTGTGTCTCCCGCCAACGAAGCTTCCCCTGAGTGCCGAATTCGAAGTGGCACCCGCAGGCGCCGCCGCAAAGGCCGTCCATCCCGAGATTTTCCGCAAAGAGTAGCGAGCTCGCCGCAAGGCCGGGCCTGCACCGCTTTCCGCCAGATCTAAGCCCTCCAAGGCCGCCGAAGTGTGTGTTTTTGGAGTCGTGAGCCTTCGGGCCATCCGAAGGCACGCGTCAGCTTGGGGTGTGCCCCCGGCGCACAGGGTCTAGATTCGACGCAAGGCGGCGGGTAAGGGGTAGAGGCTGGGAGCGACGCCTGGGCCGTCCTAGGAGCCTGCCGCATGGGTGGGCCTCAGGGCCTGCCGGCAGAAATCGAGACGCAAATGCCGCATTTATCCGCTCAGAGCAGCCACGGCTCTGCGCAGCCGCGCGACCACGCGATTGCGGCTCAGCGCCACCATGGTGTCGAAGAGCGGCGGGGCTACAGCCACGCCCACAATCGCCACGCGCGTGGCATTGATCAGGACGCCCGCTTTCACATTTTCGGCGGTGGCCAGGTCGCGCAGGGTTTTGTCGCAGGCGTCGTGCGTCCACTCGGGCTGCGCGGCGTAGCCGTCGGCCAGTTTGGGGAACCACTCAGCGAGCTTCGGTTCCTTCCAGAATTTGGCGCGCGCTGTTTCTTCGTAGGTGAAATCGTCGGTGAAAAATGCGCGTGCCCAGCCCGCAAAGTCGGGCAGCAGCCGCGTGCGCGGGCGGATCAGGTCTACCGTGCGCGCCAGCCATTCGCGGCCCGGGCCCGCCGCCCATTCGTCGCGCCACAACCCGGCGCCGCGCAGTATTTCTTCCACGTAGGGCAGCAGCGACTCCAGAGGCAGCTTCTGCAGGTATTGCTGGTTGAACCATTCGAGCTTTCCACGGTCGAATACTGCGTTCGTGCGGCTGACGCCCGACAGCGCAAACTTTTCGGTCATCTCCGCCGTCGTCAGCATCTCCACGTCGCCGCCCGGCGACCAGCCGAGCAGCCCGAGAAAATTGCGGAAGGCCTCGGGAAGAAATCCCTCATCCTTATAGGAAACCACGCTGGTGGCGCCGTGCCGCTTGGACATGCGGCTGCGGTCGGGACCCAGAATCAGCGGCACGTGCGCAAAGATGGGCGGCTCCGCGCCCAGCGCGCGGTAAAGCAGCGCCTGCTTCGGGGTGTTCGAAAGATGATCCGCGCCCCGAATCACGTGCGTGATGCTCATGTCGATATCGTCCACCACGGCGCCCAGTTGGTAGGTGGGCGCGCCATTCGAGCGCAGCAGAACGAAATCCTCGATCTCCTCGTTGGCCACTTCGCGCGGGCCAAACACCGCATCCTCAAAGTGGGTCACGCCGCCCTGCGGCACGCGAAAGCGGATGGCGGCCAGCTTTCCCGCGGCGCGCTCGGCGGCCTGCTGCTCGGCGGAAAGGTTGCGGCATCCACACGCGGACTTGCGCACCATCTTCACGGGCTCGGCCGGCGGTGCATCGTCTTCTTCCGCTGGAGCTGCATCGCCTCCCGCGTAAGAAGAAGGCGCGCAGAAGCACCAGTACGCGTGGCCGCCGTCAAGCACGCGCCGCGCCGCCGCGGAATAGAGCTCCATGCGCAGCGATTGGAAGATCGGCCCCTCGTCCCATTCCAGGCCAAGCCACCGCAGACTCTCCACAATGCCGTCCACCAACTCGGGGCGATTGCGCTCCACGTCCGTATCTTCCACGCGAAGAATAAACGTGCCGCCCTCATGGCGCGCAAAAAGCCAGTTAAATAGCGCCGTGCGCGCCCCGCCCACATGCAGGTAGCCCGTAGGCGAAGGAGCGAAGCGAACACGCGGTTTTGTCGAAGAGGTCATATCGGATTCGAGTTTTGGTGAAACCAAAAGCTTAGCATCGTACCTGAGGGTGAAGGAGAAATCGAGCCGGCAGGCGCCGTCCAGAATCGGCTTCTGCCGGCGTTGCGACTCTTCTCGCCCCACGGGTTGCGCATGTTCCAGAGCAGCAACGGAGAGCCTTGACCCTGTTCGGAACGCCTCGCTATAGTCACAAACTGCGGCAAGTTGGTAGCCTGCAGGAAGGCGACGGGCGTAAGCCCGCCTGAGCTAGTGGTGTAAGTGCCTTCTTTCCGGCTCGACCGGGCGTCCGTGTACTTGGGGGCGGGCGCGCCGGGCACTCTTACCCCGGATCGGGCGCAACCTTGTTCGTACAGGAAAGCACAGTATCGCTGTCTCTGTTCCTGGCCGCGGCGTTTACCGGTCTCTTCTTCGCCTTTCTCTACGGGCTGAAGCGGCAGGCGTATCTGCTCTGGTGGGCGGGAGCCTGGGGAGCGTTGACGCTCAACACGCTTCCGCATGCGGCGGAGAGCTGGCTCAGTTGGACGCCGTGGGAAGAGCCCGTCACCGCGTGCATGCTGGGCGTAAGCGCGCTGCTCTTCGGGTTGGGTGCACAAAGATATGCCGGCACGGCGCTGGCCACAACGGAAGCCGCCATCTCCGCTGTGATCCTGGCTGCCTGGTCCATCGTGGTTTACCTGAAGTGGCTTTCCGTGTCGCCCGCGCTGGTCAGTGGCGTCCTCTTCATATTTGTGGCCCGAACGTTCTGGAAGGAAGGGCGGAAGCAGCAATCGTATCCAGACTTATTTCTTGCCGGCGCGTTTTTCGGCTGGGGCGCGGTTCTGGCTACCGGCGCCATCTGGCAGGGCCTCACGGAATGGCTGGTCTCCGAAGTAAGACTGCTGTTCGTCGTTCCGCAGTTGCTGATCGCGGCGCTGATGGTGATGGCCCTCTACGAAGAGGAGAAACGCAGGGTAGAGCGCAACATGCTGGCGCTCTCCAATCTGAACCTGGCCACCTCCGGATTCGTGGGCGGCGAAATCCAGCGCATGCTGGCGCAAGCGCTCGACCGCGTGCTGAGCGTGGCGCGCATTCAGATGGGTGCACTGTTCCTGCACCATGGCGACCCGCTCGGGCCGCGGTCTGTGGTTGCTGCGGGGCTCAGCGACGCGTTCTGCGCGGCCATTCAAGAAGAGAAGCTGGACGATTACGAAGTGCAGCTGGTGAAGCGGCTGGGCGGGCTGGTGGTGTTGCGCGACCTGACCCGCAGTTCCTCCTGGGCGCCGCTCGAGCGCGAAGAAAGTTTCCGGCGGTTCCGCGAGCTCGCACTGGCGGAAGGCATCCGCACGTTGGCGGGCATCAGCCTGCAGGCCAAGGAAAAAGTGTTCGGCCTGCTCCTGCTGGGCGGAACGGATAACCGCAGCTTTACTCCCGCGGAGCTCAGGCTGCTGCTGGCGTTGGGCCACCAGATTGGCATGGCCGTCGAGAACAGCTACCTGATCCAGCAGACCGCGCGGCGCACGGAAGAGCTGCACACGCTGAACGAAATCGGGCGCGTCTTCAGCTCGACGCTCGACCTCGAGGAACTTTTCAACCACATCTTCACGGAAATGCAGAGGCTGTTCGACGTAAGCAATTTCTTCATCACCATCCACGAGCCGAAGGCGGCGCAGATCCGCTACGAAGTGGAGATTCTGGACAGCAAGCGGCTGCCGCGGCGCACGCGGCCGGTGGGCAAACACCTCACGGAATACATTGTGGAAACGCGGCAGCCATTGCTGATCCGCGAGCGGCTGGACGACGAGTTGAAGCGGCTGGGACTCGAAGGTCTGCTGCCGCAGATGAAATGCTTCTGCGCGGTGCCGCTGATCCTCTACAACCGCGCGATCGGCGTGCTGGGAGTGCACAGCCCGCAGGAACGCGCGTTCGACGAAGGGCACCTGGAGCTGCTGCGCGTGCTGGCCAGCGAAGCGGGCATCGCGATGGAGAACGCGCGCCTGTTCGAAGAAGAGAGGAAGAAGGCGCGGCACCTGCAGTTGCTGAACAACGTGTCGCGGCACGCCATCACCACGCTGGACCCCGACGAGCTGCTCGGAAAGATGACGGCGGAAATGGAAAGCGCGCTGGCCTACGACCACGTGGGCATCGCGCTGCTGGACTACGCGACAAAAGAAGTGGTGGTGAACGCGGAGGGCGGGCGGCGGCAGGGCGGGAAGGGAAAGCGCATCCCGTTTGAGAACGGCCTGCTGGGCCACGTGGCGCGAAGCGGGCAGATGATTTCCGTGCACGACGTGGCCGGCAGCGGAATCCAGCCCGTGCTGGCGGAGTCCGTTTCGGCCATCGGCTTCCCGCTGATTTATGCGGACCAGTTGCTGGGCGTGCTGTACGTGGAAACCTCGACGGCGTGGGATTTTACGGACGACGAAATTACGCTCCTGCAAACGCTGACGGACCAGGTGAGTGGCGCGCTGCACAACGCGCTGACGTTCCAGCGGGCGCAGGAGCAGGCCATCACGGACGGCCTGACGGGCGTGAAGACGCATCGTTTCTTTATGGAGGCGCTCTCGGCGGAATGGAAGAGGTCCACGCGCGCCGGCCGGCCGTTCGCGCTGGTGCTGATGGACCTGGACCGCTTCAAATTCGTGAACGACTTCTACGGCCACCTCGAGGGCGACGTGGTGCTGCAGCGCGTGGGCAAAATCCTGGAGCAGAGCTGCCGGCGTTCCGACGTGGTGGCGCGGTACGGCGGCGACGAGTTCGTGGTGCTGATGCCGGAAACGAATGTGGACCAGGCGCGGCAACTCGGCGGGAAACTGCGCTCGAGCGTGGCTTCCGATCCCATGCTGCGGGAGAAAAACATCTCCGCGAGTTTCGGCATCGCCGCCTTCCCGCTGCACGGCTCGACGCCGCAGGAATTGATCCAGGTGGCGGACGCTTCCATGTACGTGTCGAAGCACCAGGGAGGCAACGCGGTTTCCACGGCGGACCATTACGACACGGACGAGGCGCGGCGCTGGAAGAAGGACGTGCTGGAAGCCTACCTGGGCGTGGAATTGAAGCGCCAGTTCACCACGGGGCCGCAGGCGTTTGAAGAGATCCTGCGGCGCTTGCAGCATTTTGTGCAATCGCTGAGCGGCAACATGCTGGGCGCAACGGACAATGGCGAGGAGCTGACCGGGTCGCAGGCGCCGCTGACTTCCGCGGTGATCGAGACGCTGACGCAGCTTTCCATCGCGATCGATGCGAAGGATCCGTACACGCAGGGGCATTCGCAGAAGGTGTCTGCCTACGGGGTAATGCTGGCGCAAGCGGTGGGGCTCAACCCGCACGAAATCGAGGAGATTCGCCTGGCGGGGCTGCTGCACGACGTGGGCAAGGTGGGAATTCCGGAAGCGATCCTGAACAAACCGGGACCGCTGGACACGGACGAGTGGGAAGTGATGAAGACGCACGCCACACTGGGCGCGCAGTTACTGGACCCGCTGTGCGACGTGCCGAATTCCGCGGGCGATACGCAGACGGTGACCACGGTGCGGAAGATGGCGGGGCGGCTGCGCGAGTCCGTGCTGCACCACCATGAATTCTTCGACGGCTCGGGGTATCCGGCGGGGCTGGCGGGAAATGAAATCCCGCGTGGCGCGCGCATCATCGGGCTGGTGGATTCCTACGACACGATCACGAGCGACCGCATGTACAAGCGCGGGCGCTCGACGCGGGAAGCCATGGCGGAACTGGAGCGCTGCGGCGCGGCGCAGTTCGATCCGGAGCTGGTGAAGGCTTTCCTGGACGTTTTGCGGCGGATGCCGCAGCCGCAGGTGAGCACGCGCGAACGGTAGGACAGGCATTCCTGCCTGGCTGGTTTCCCATCGGACCGCGGCTGAATCCAATACAAAGAAAGAGGACAGACAGGAATGTCTGTCCCACGAGGCTTGCATGCAGACAGCTACGGTTCGGTGGACGCAGGGTGAGAAATTCGCGGCGGAGACGCCGTCGGGGCACCGGCTTGCGCTGGATTCCGAGCGGGCGAGCAATACGGGGCCGGGGCCGATGGAGCTGCTGCTGGTGGCGCTGGGGTCGTGCACGGCCACGGACATCGTGATCATCCTGGCGAAGAAGAGGCAGAGGCTGGAGAGTTTGGAGGTGACGGTGACTGGCGAGCGCGCGCCTTCGCCGCCGCAGGTGTGGACGCGGCTGGACGTGGTGTTCAAAGTGCGCGGGAAGAACGCCGAGGGCGGGCCGATGGATGAGAAGGCTGTGGCGGATGCGGTGCGGCTGAGTGACGAGAAGTATTGCTCGGTGGCGGCGATGCTCAGGAAGACGGCGGCGCTGACGATGCGGTTTGAGATTGTGGGGTAGAAGGAAAGAGGGGATTTCTCGCAAAGGCGCGGAGTTTCAAGAAAGGCGCAAAGCGGAACAACGACGCGCGACTAGAAGCGATTGTGCGCGCGGTCAGAGGTTGCGCCTGACTGGTGGAAAGGCGCACAGACAAGATTGTCTGTGCTACTGGGGGAGAATGTCGCGCCAGTGGAGCCACCAGTGTTTTACTTCGGGGAGGCCGAGCTCGTGACGCCAGGCTGCCATCATGATGTCGTCGTGGCGGAGGAGGCCGGCGCGGGTGACGCCTGTGGGCGGGGGGAGCAATTGGAGGCCGCGGTCAACGAGGCGGCGGCGCTCTTCTCCGCTGGCGGTGCGGAGCATTTCCTGGAATGAGAAGACGTCGCGGGGGCGCGCGGCATCGAGGAGTTCGGCGAGCGTGGCGGCGCGGGCGGCTGCGTCCTGCCGATCGAAATCGAGGCGCGCGAGGGCGGTGCGGAATGGCTCGCTGGCATCCGCGAAGTACGGTGTGCCCAGGTTTCCGCCGGGGCGGAGGAGCGATTCGGCGCCGGCGGGAATCAGAATCTGGCGGTCATCTATTTCGAGCTGCACCCAGCCGGACGTGACGCTGAGCAGGCCGGAGCCGCGTTCGTCGGTTTCGAGGGTGAAGGCGCAGCCCACGTCGTAGGCGGTTGGTCCGGGGGTATCCACAACAAAAGTGAACGGCGGGGCCAGCGTGCGCGCGGAGATTTTTCCGCGTTCGAGGGCCATGCGGTAGCGGCCGGGGCGCGTTTCGACGAGACGCAGGCGGGAACCGGGAAGCACGGTGACGCGGCCGATCATGCCGATACGGATTTCGGCCTGGGACGCGGCATCGGTTTCGAGCAGGCCGCCGGTGCGGAGGCCGCCCGCACCCTGGAGCACGGCGCCGTTGATGCGCGGCGCACCGGCGAGGGCGCGCGCTTGCCAGGCGTCGCCCGGTTGCACGACGGCACGAATTATCCACGGGGCAATCCACGGGGCAATCCAGATGAAAAGCAGGGCGAGTGTGGCGGCGAAGGCGAAGCCGCGGAACGTGCGCGACCAGAGGAACGATTCCCACCGGTTGCGTTCGAGCGGTGGCAGCGGGCGGAAAGAGCCGGTGTGCCCGTAGACGGACAGCAGTTGTTCGAGGCGGACGATTTCCGCATCCGGTTGGCCGGAAGCGTCCCAGAGATACGCGTTGGCTCCGGACATTTCGGTGCTGTTCATTTCAGGAGTGCTCATGCGCGCTTCTCCCTTCCAGCCGCTCGCGGAGCAGCTTCATGCCGCGGTGCAGGTTTACGCGTACGGAGGCGGGTGCGAGGCCGGTGCGCCGGGCGATTTCCGGGCCGGTCATGCCTTCGACGAGGCGCAGGATGAGCGTCTCGCGGTAGGCTTCGGGCAATTGGCGAATGGCGGCGAGAGCGGCGGCGGCTTCTGCTTGCGCGGCGGGATTTCCCGGCGCGGCGTGTTCGTCGGCCAGCTCCGACGTTTCCTTGAAATGGCGGAAGTGGTCGCGGGCGCGATTGCGGGCGATGGCGGCGAGCCAGCCGCCGAATGCATGGGCGTCGCGCAGACGGGGCAGTTGGCGGAAGGCCTGAAGGAAGACGTCCTGCACGAAATCCTCCACGAAATCGTACGGCACGCGCGCGAGCAATATGCCGTGGACCATGCGCGCGTAATTGCGGTAGAGGCGCTGGAACGCGGCAGAGTCGCCGCCGCGCGCGGCGGCGACGAGAGCGGCGTCTCCCGTTTTCCGGGACGTGGTCTCCAGCGTTGTCTCTGGCTGCATGTGTGGCGAGATTCTCTGTCAGTTCTTGAAATTCGAGAACCTCCTTACGGCGACGTAGGAAGGACGCGGCGGAGTGGTGGGTGTTAACCGAGGTTTAGTTCA
>DATFZR010000365.1:0-3130 GCA_035314265.1 Candidatus Acidiferrales bacterium | reverse complement strand
AATCCAGCTCGGGCCGCTTTATCCAGAACGTCCGGGACCTCATTTCGCCGCCCAAGCTGCCGCCACTGAAAGTGAGCAGCGCCCCCGCGCCTGCTCCAAAAGAAATCTGGACGAAGGACGAAAACATCTCCCGTTCCCAATGGCTGTCGTTTCTCGTCCACGCCAGCGTCGGCGCGCTGTTTGTGATTCCTCTGACCAGTGGCATCGATCTCTCTGTCGTCGAAGCCAAGACGTCCAGGGTGGCCGTTGTGGACTTGAACGGTATCTCGCCTTACCAGCCCCGCACGGTCAAAGCCCAAGAAAAAGCAAAGGGCGGCGACGGTGGTGGTGGCGGCGGTGAGCGCAATCCGATTCCGGCGAGCAAGGGTCGAACGCCCAGGTTCACTCTCCGCCAGCAACTGGTGCCGCCGCGCGTGATTACAGACCCGAATATCAGGATGCCTCTGGAAGCCACCCTGTTCGGGTCGCCGGACATCAAGATCCCGCAGCCAAACCTGCCCAATTACGGCGACCCGCTCGCCCCTTTACTGAACGACTCCTCCGGTCCGGGCTGGGGCGGCGGCGGCGGCTCCGGCAAGAACGGCGGGGTGGGCAGCGGCGATGGGCCAGGCTTGGGCCCCGGCGCGGACGGCGGAGCGGGTGGAGGCCGCCATCACCCCGGCGAAGGTGGAATCGGATATCCCGAATGCGTCTATTGCCCCAACCCGCCGTATACGGAAGAGGCGCGCAAGGCCCGCTTCCAGGGCGTCGTCCTGCTGGAAATCGTAGTTCTTCCCGATGGTCGCGCTTCTGAGGTGCACGTCCTCCGCGGCGTTGGCATGGGGCTGGACGAAAGCGAGGAGCAAACCGTCGGCACCTGGCGCTTCAAACCGCTGATTGGCCCGGGGAATCACCCTGTCGCGGTGGAGACTCCCGTCGAAGTCACCTTCCGGCTCTTCTGAGCGGAGCATGCTCTCGCGTGCCCTCTTTCTCTGCTTTAGCCCTGAAGCTCACGGCGTTCCTGGCTCGCACTTCCCGCTGCTTTTCTCTCCGCCTCGCCGTCCCTTCTCTGCTACGATTCGGCTGGATGCTTCGACCACTGCTGCGAACCACGGCCCTGTTGGCGGCCGCAGTGTTTTCATCCCACGCCGTAGCCGCGCGGCAGGCGCCTGCTGAACTCAGCCGCCTGGAATTCACGGCGCGCGTCACACCCGCTTCCGGACGGTCTGAGCCGGCGCGCAGCCTGAGCGTCTATCTGCTCACCAAGAGCTTTCACGACGTCGTCCGCGAAGCGCAGGAAAAGACCACTCCTCCCGATTTCGCCGGCTTCGTCGATCACACCGCCTTCAGCAAGGAATTGAAGGCATGGATGAAACGCGAGCACACCGTTTCCGTCTCCGGCCCGGACTTCCGCAATCACATGAGCAACGACGACATCATCCACGTTCCCGAATTCTTCGACGCCTACGTGAACAGCAACCTCTCCGGCCTCAACCAGGGGTTCCCGGAGCCCAAATACACGGCGCCAGACCGGGACGCGAACACGAAGAAGTACCAGAAATATCACGTGGAATACGATGCCTCGCTGTTGAAGTACATCATCGCGCATCCCGAATCCAAGGACGGGATGGACACGATCCTGGAACAAAGAGACCCCTCAAAAGGCTGGGGAGTCGAGGTGATGCGCTGGAATGAAAGGGCGCTCGCGCGCGCCGTGGAGATTGCCCAGACGGACTACATGGTCGCGAAAACTGAGACCAACCTGGACGGCCGCGGCGCCTTCCAGTGCTCTCCGGGCACATTCTGGCTCTCTTCGCTCGACGGTGAAGCGCTGTCGGGCGAGCGGCACCTCCACTGGGACGTGAAGGTTGAAGTCCACGCCGGCGGCGTGACCCAGGTGGAGCTCTCCAACCTCAACGCCGACAAAAGGCCCTAGTGGCGCAGCCACTTTGGCTGTGCTCCGATGGAACGCCAGGTAGCCATCTGCCACCCGGCCCGAAGCAAGGCTTTCTCCCGCAAGCACGCGCAGCTCCCCCTTCGCGCGGGTGAACACTTCACGTTAAACTTCCCCCGATGGTGCCCGTCTCCTTTTGGTTCATCTTCCACCTGGTGTTGCTCGCCTTCCTCGCGCTGGATCTCGGCGTCTTCCACCGCAATCCCCATGAAGTGAGCACGCGCGAGGCCATGATCTGGAGCGTGGTGTGGATCGTGGTAGCGCTGGGATTCAACGCCGGCGTCTACCACTACATGGGCCCGGATCGCGGCCTGGAATTCTTTACGGGCTACGTGATCGAGCGAGCGCTTTCCATCGACAACATTTTCGTCTTCGTCGTGGTGTTTTCCTCCTTCAGCGTGCCCGCGATCCACCAGCACCGCGTGCTCGTCTGGGGGATACTCGGCGCGCTGGCCTTCCGCGGGGCTCTGATCGGCGCGGGCGCCGCGCTGCTGGAAAGATTCCACTGGCTGACCATCGTGTTCGGCGCGTTCATCCTGATCACCGGCGTGCGCTTCTTCTTCCATAGCCCGGAGAAGATGGACGTCAGGAAGAATCCCGTGCTGCGCCTGGCCCGCCGTTTTCTCCCCATGACCGAGGAATATGCGGGCGGCGCTTTCTTTGTGAAGCAGGCGGGACGCTGGGTCGCCACGCCGCTCCTGCTGGTTCTGCTGCTCGTGGAATCCGTGGATGTGGCGTTCGCGCTCGATTCCATCCCGGCCATCTTTGCCGTGACGCGCGTGCCGTTCATCGTGTATACGTCGAACGTGTTCGCCATACTGGGTTTGCGCGCTTCTTATTTCCTGCTGGCGGCGCTCGTGCCGCGCCTGCACTATCTGAGCATGGGGCTCGCCGCGGTGCTCGTGTTCATCGGGATAAAAATGCTGGCCGAGCGGTGGCTCTCGATCAGCACGGGCGTTTCGCTGCTTACCGTGGCGCTGCTGCTGTGCGTATCCGTGGGCGCTTCCCTCGTGGCCCCTCCGCGCGCGGGTACGGGCCAGGCATGACCGGCCTGCGCGAATGGGTGGACGACCTCGCCTCTCCCGACGGCGGCCGCCGCGCCGCCGCCGGCGTGCGCCTCTATAGCGCCGGCCGCGAACTGGTGGAGGAATTGTTCGCCAAATGGAACGAGGAGCCGCAGTTCGCCGTTCTGGTTGC
>DATFZR010000364.1:0-4280 GCA_035314265.1 Candidatus Acidiferrales bacterium | reverse complement strand
AAGTACATTCCATACCTCCTATTTCCGACACCAACTCGGAGGCCCGACAGATTATCGGCGCAGCTTATATACTCTCGGGGATATATCGAGTCAACACTATATTTGTTACATTTGCATAAGGGAGATGCGGCGGGGCTCAGCCTTGAATCCGCGCACTTTGGAGGGTTTTATGCGGCTACAGAGGCGACGCGTTGCTACTCGGCACCGGCTTATCTGCCCGGCCGCCTAATTCCCAGCCTGCGCATCTTGTAGATCAGCGTCGTCCGCGGAATCCCCAGCTTCGCCGCCGCCCCTTCTCGCCCCGCCAGCGTCCAATCCGTCTCGCGCAGTGCCTCCAGAATATGCTCGCGTTCCGCCTGCTCGAGCGTGCCATGCCGCGGCGCCTTCTGCGCCTCTGCCCGCGGGGCTTGCAGCTCCGCCAGCAGCGGCGCCAGCGCCGTTCCCGCCGACAGAATCACCGCGCGCTCGATAAAGTTCTGCAGCTCCCGGATATTCCCTGGCCACCCGTACGCCACCAACGCATCCATCACTTCCGGCGGGATACTCGTGATCCTTTTGTTCAGGCTCTGCGCGTATTTCGCCGTAAAGTGCCGCACCAGGATGGGGATGTCCTGTTTTCGTTCCCGCAGCGGCGGAATCCGGATGGGAAACACGTGCAGCCGGTAAAAAAGGTCCGCGCGGAATTCCCGGTCCTCCACCATCCTGCCCAGGTCCCGGTTCGTCGCCGCAATCAGCCGCACCTCCACGTGGATCGACCGCGTGCCGCCCAGCCGCTCGAACTCCTGCTCCTGCAGCACGCGCAGCAGTTTGGGCTGCAGCTCGATGGGGATGTCGCCCACCTCGTCCAGAAACAGCGTGCCCTGGTGCGCCAGCTCAAAGCGCCCCAGTTTCTGCGCGATGGCCCCTGTAAACGCCCCCTTCTCGTGGCCAAACAGCTCGCTCTCCAGCAGCCCGGAAGGGATTGCCGCGCAATTCAGCTTCGCAAAGATGTGATCCCGCTGCGCGCCCAGTTGGTGGATCGCCCGCGCGATCAGCTCTTTTCCGGTGCCCGTTTCGCCCAGCACCAGCACCGTCGAATTCGTCGGCGCCACCGTCTCCGCTTGCAGCAGCGCCTGCCGCAGCCCCGGGCTCTCGCCCAGGATTTTCTCGAACTCGTGCTCGGTGCGCAATTCGCTCCGCAGGTAGGAGCGTTCCTCCGCCAGCCGCGTGCGCATGTCGTTTACTTCCCGGTAGCGCAGCGCATTCTCCAGCGCGATCGCCACCTGGTTTCCCACCTGGGCCAGAAACTCCGCGTCCGCTTCGGAAAACGCTGCCGCCCGCCGGTCCAGCAGGTGCAGCACGCCCAGCTTCCGCTCCTCGCGCATCAAGGGCACGAAGCAGCCCGACTGGAAGCCTTCCTTCAGATTGATCCGCGCCGCGTCCCGGTGGATCGCCACCGGCGGCGCCGCAAAAATCACCGGCCGTCCTCGCCGCAGCGCTGCCCCTGGGCTCGACCCGTCCACCGTCAGCACCATCTCCTCCTGCAGGTAGCCGCGCCCGTCTGGGAAGTCCAGTCCGTGAATCCGCAGCGTCTGCCCCGACGCATCCGGCAGCGAGAGGCACGCCGCATCGCATTGCATCGCCGCGCGCACGCTCGCGGGAATGGCGCGAAACAATTCCTCCAGCGAAAGTTGCGAGACCACCGCGTTGTTCACGTCCAGCAGCAGCTTTAGCCGGTCCCGTTCGCGCGTCACCTGTTCCTCCAGCGCGCGCGCCTCCTGGTAATTCATCGCGTTTTCCACGGCCACCGCTACCTGGTTCGCCACGCGTTGCAGGAACTCCAGATCGTCCGCCGAGTAGATCCCCGGCTCGTTGCTCCCCAGGTTGAACGCCCCCAGCCGCCTTCGCGGCGTAGTCAGCGGCAGCCCGCACGACGACCGTATGCCGTACCTGCGCATCCGCTGTATCCGTGGATCCGTCTCGGAAGCTTTTTGCACGTCTTCCACCACAAACGGCCGCTGGTTCTGCCAGATCCACGCCGACGCCGACTCCTCCATCGAGGCTTCCAGGCCCGCCTGAAACGTCGCCTCGCCCTCCAGCGTGTGCAACCGCATCACTCCCCGCTTCTCGTCGTAAAGCATCAGAGTCAGGTATTGGAACCGGATCATGGGATGGAGCAGCGGCGCCAGGTCGCGCAGCAACTCCTCAAGCGTCCGGTGCGACGCAATCACCTGCGAGACTTCCAGCAGCGCCGGGTAGCGGTCCGGAGTCGCCGGGAGCAAACGCGCCTCAGTCATTGCTCATCTCCCCTTGCAGTCCCGCGGATTCAACGCTAGCTCCAGCCGCCACAAAAGCGCCGAAGAATCTGTCGAAGCTGTGTCTGTATATAGACATTAGTTGCCATTTTCCTTCGTTTTCATCCCCTTCGCAAGTGCCAATCCTGCAGTCTATATAACACATTCTGAGTGGGTTACTGAAAAGTCCGAGCCGTCTCGGCGAGATGGCTGCCGGATTGCCCCTGGTTCAGCGGGGTTGGTCTGCGCGCTCAACAGCGGACCGCCCAGCCCGCCTCCCGGCGGGCCTATGGGGGGATGTTGGAAATGGAAAAACGACGCCTCGGTAACAGTGATCTCCAGATCACGCGCCTCGGCGTGGGCGCCTGGGCCATGGGCGGTGGTGGCTGGGACTTTGCCTGGGGCTCGCAGGACGACCCGCAATCCACCCGCGCCATCCATGCAGCCTTCGATTCCGGCATAAATTGGATCGACACAGCGGCCGTCTACGGCCTGGGCCACTCCGAAGAAGTCGTCGCACGCGCCCTCGAAGGCCGTACCCAACGCCCCCATGTGTTTACAAAGTGCTCCATGGTTTGGGGTGAAGACCGCACAATCAGCCACTCCCTCAAGGCCGCCTCCATCGCTCGTGAATGCGAGGCCAGCCTCCGCCGCCTGCATGTCGACATGATTGACCTCTTCCAGATTCACTGGCCCAACCCCGACCCCGACATCGAAGAGGGCTGGATGGCATTGGCGCGGCTGAAGGAGCAGGGCAAGGTCCGCTGGATTGGCGTGTCCAACTTCGACGCAGACCAGATGAAGCGCGCCGCCGCCATCGCCCCCATCACTTCGCTCCAGCCTCCCTACTCGCTTTTGAAGCGCGACATCGAAGCATCGGCCCTCCCCTATGCGCTGCAGCAGGGAATTGGCGTCATTGTCTACTCACCGATGGCCTCAGGCCTTCTCAGCGGCGCCATGACGCGCGAGCGCATCGCCGCCATGCCCGCTGACGATTGGCGCAGCCGCCACGCGAATTTCCGCGAGCCGCTGCTCTCTCGCAACCTGCGCATCGCCTGCCTGCTGCGCGAAATCGGCGGCCGGCACGGCCGCTCCGCCGGCGAGGTGGCCATCGCCTGGACGCTCAAGCATCCGGCGGTTACGGCAGCAATCGTGGGCGTGCGCTCCCCAGAGCAGGTCACCGGCATCGTGGGCGCCGCAGAACTGGCTCTGGACCCGCGCGAGGTAAGCGAAATCGAAGAAGCCTTGAAGCTGGAGGGTGCGGTCGTCGGCGCCTCCACGTGACGCCATGAGCGCGGTACCGTGCCTGGCGCTCTTTCACGGAACCGCGCATCCAAACTGCGCGTCTCCTGTGTGGGAGAAATAGGCGTGCAGAAAATAGTCGCCGCCGATAGAAGCAAAAGAAAGTGGCCGCGGTGCCCCGATAGCCGGGCGCCCGGCGGGAGATAGGCAGGAACCATGTGGATAGTCCGTCTGGCGCTGAAGAGGCCCTACACCTTCGTCGTGGCCTCGCTCCTCGTCCTCATGCTGGGCGTCTACGTGATCCTCATCACTCCCAAGGACATCTTCCCCAACATCAACATCCCCGTCGTTAGCATCCTCTGGAACTACACGGGCCTCGCTCCCCAGGAAATGGCTAACCGCATCACCTCCAATAGCGAACGCTCCCTCACCACCACCGTCAACGATATCGAGCACATCGAATCGCAATCGCTCAACGGCATCGCGGTCGAGAAAGTCTTCTTCCAGCCCAGCGTTCGCCCGGAAATGGCCGTCGCCCAGGTAACCGCCATCTCCCAAACCATTCTGCGCGGCCTGCCCCCCGGCGCCACCCCGCCGCTGGTCATCGTCTACAGCGCGTCGAGCGTGCCCGTCGTTCAGGTGGCTTTGTCCGGCCAGGGGCTTTCCGAGCAACAGCTCTTCGATTACGGCGTCAATTTCATCCGCACGCGCCTCGTTACCGTGCCGGGCGCCGCCATCCCTTACCCCTACGGCGGAAAGCAGCGC
>DATFZR010000363.1:0-2280 GCA_035314265.1 Candidatus Acidiferrales bacterium | reverse complement strand
TCGTGGAAATTGGTGAGCAGGTGCTGGACGTAGTCGAGCGTGTAGGGGCGGCCGGAATGGCGGGCGAGCTGGGTGCGCTGCCAGGGGGTGATGTTGGCGTAGAACTCGCGCTTGAGCTCGGACAGGTCGCCGCGGAGGCGGTCGAGGTCCTCGCCGGCCAGGCCGTCGCCACGGAAGCGGTGGAGATCCTCGATGTCCTTTTCGAGGTTGTCGAGCGCGCGTTTTTGGGGCGTGATGTCCATGGGGACGGCGGGGGAATAGTTTCTCATGGAGGGTTGGGGGGAGGAAAGCGGAGGGAAGAGGGAGTTTCTCGCGAGGGGAAAGGGAGAGAAAGGCGGAGGAGGAGGGATTTCACCACGGAGACTATGGCGAAGCGGCTCCGGTGGCCAGCGACCGGGGGGAACGGAGGGCGTGGAGGAAGAGAAAGAGAATGCAGAGGAGCGCAGAGCGGAGACGGACAGACGCCGGCTGGAAGCCGGCGGTACGAAATTAGTCGGCGGCGGCGCTGGTTGTGCCAGCGGGGATGGAGGAGGGTTCGGTGTATTCGACGGCGGCTTCGCCCAGGAGGCCGCGGACGCGGCTGAGGAGATCTTCGTCGGCGCGGACGCGGAAGGCGGTGTGTTGTGTGCCTACGGCGCCATCTGCGGTGGCTACTATGAAGCAGACGCGGCAGGGGCCGGGGCGGCTGGTGAACAGCTCTTTCAGGACGATGAGGGATTGCTCGTCGATGTTCTCTGCGTCAATGCGCAGGCGGAGGAGGCCTCCGGCGGGGCCGGTGGCTTCCCCGTCGAGGGATTTCGCTTCGGTTAGGATGACGCGGGTGCCCACGTCTTCCACGCTGATCTTGCCCTTCACCATGATCGTGCCGCCGGTGCGCAGGATGCGTTCGTAACGGGAAAAGCTCTCCGGGAAGACGAGGACTTCGGCCATGCCGGTCATGTCCTGGAGGGTGAGGATGGCCCAGCGCGCGCCCTTGCGGGAACGCATGGGACGCTGGGCGGCGACGATTCCGGCGATGGTGAGATCGATGTTGTTGGACTTCTCTTCGAGCGTACCGAGCGGGCAGACGTTCAATTCGTCGAGGCGGGCGCGGTAGCGCTCGAGCGGGTGGCCGGAGACGTAGAAGCCGAGCATCTCGTACTCGCGGGCCAGGCGTTCGTGCTCGGGCCACTCTTCCACGTCGGGGATGGGGATGCCGGAATCTTCCAGGTGCTGGCCGCCGGCGCCGCCGAACAGGCCGTGCTGGCCGACGGAGCGTTCGCGGTCGAGGCGCTGCGCGCGGTCGATGGCGGGGTCAATCATCACCATGAGCTGGGAGCGGCGGGCTCCGAGCGAGTCCATAGCGCCGGCGCGGATCATGGATTCGAGCATGCGGCGATTGAGGAGGCGCAGATCGACGACCTGGCAGAACTGTTCGAGGGAGCGGAACGAACCGGCGGGCTGGCGCGCCTCGAGGATGCCGCGGACGGCATTTTCACCGACGTTGCGGATGTTGCGCAGGCCGAAGCGGATGGCCTCTCCGACGGGGGTGAAATCCATGAGGCTGGAGTTGACGTCGGGCGGGAGGACGGTGATGCCGGCGGCGCGCGCCTCGCCGATGTACTTGACCATTTTCTCGGTGCTGCCGGTTTCTGAAGTGAGCAGGGCGCAGAAGAATTCAACGGGATAGTGCACTTTGAGCCAGGCCGTCTGGTAGGCGAGCAGGGCGTAGGCGCAGGCGTGGGACTTGTTGAAGCCGTAGCCGGCAAATTCTTCCATAAGGTCGAAGATACGTTCGGCCTTTCGCGGGTTGACCTTGTGGGCGGCGCATCCGGCCATGAACTTCTCGCGCTGGGCCGCCATTTCCTCTTTTTTCTTCTTGCCCATGGCGCGGCGGAGAAGGTCGGCTTCGCCGAGCGAGAAGCCGGCGAGGCGGTTGGCGATCTGGATGACCTGCTCCTGATAGAGGATGACGCCGAAGGTTTCCGCGAGAATGTCCTGGAGCTCGGGCAGATCGTAGGTGACTTTCTTTTTGCCGTGCTTGCGGTTGATGAAATCGTCCACCATGCCGCCCTGAATGGGGCCGGGGCGGTAGAGGGCGTTGAGCGCGGTGAGATCTTCGAGACGCGAGGGCTGGTAGCGCTTGAGGATGTCGCGCATGCCGTGAGACTCAAACTGGAAGATGCCGCTCATTTCGGCGCGGGAGAAGAGCGCGTAGGTGGCTGGGTCGTCGAGGGGCAGCTCTTCGAGAACGATTTTTACGCCGCGGTGCTGCCAGATGAGCTTTACGGCGTCGTCGAG
>DATFZR010000362.1:0-2015 GCA_035314265.1 Candidatus Acidiferrales bacterium | reverse complement strand
GGCGTTGAGGAGCATCCCGCTGTTGCGCCACCAGCGGCGGGCGTGGCGCGGGCGGTTTCCCGCCACCCGTTGGGCCACATCGCATTTGGCTCCCAAGGCCGTTAGTTCCCGGAAGATGGTCCTGCCGCGCTTCCACTGTTTGAGTTGGATGGCCCGCAAGCGATGGCGCATCCATTCGTCCAGCTGTCGCCAGACGCTGGGCGTTTGCGCCAGCCTGAAGTAGGCCCTCCATCCCAGAACGAAGGAGCGCAGCTGCTCCGTTACCGTGTGCAAGGAGCGCCCGGTCAGCCGGGGCGTCAATTCACGGATACGGTCCTTGAACGCCGTGATCGCCTTGCTGGCGACCCGCCGTTTGACCGCGCCGCCCGGCGCCGCCCAGAAGGCGTAGCCGAGGAATTTGCGGCCAAAGACGGAGGCGATGGCGCTCTTGGCCTCGTTCACCGTCAGGTGAAGCTGACCGTAGAGCCGCCGCAGCAGGGCCATCACCCGCTCCCCAGCTCGCCTGGACCGCACATAGACGTTGCAGTCATCGGCATAGCGGCAGAAGGCGTGGCCCCGCCGTTCAAGTTCCTTGTCCACCTCGTCCAGCAGCAGGTTGGCCAGCAGCGGTGACAGCGGTCCGCCCTGCGGCGTGCCCCTGCTTCGCTTGGTGGTCACATCCCCATCGGCGATGTCAGCGTTCAGATAGGCCCGAACCAGGCGAATGATGCCGGGGTCGGGGATTTTCCGGCGCAGACGGTCGATCAGGATGTCGTGGTCAACCCGGTCGAAGAATTTCTCCAGGTCCACATCCACTACGATTCGCCGCCCGGATTGCACGAACGATTGCGCCGCAAGGACGGCATCGTGCGCGCTTCGCCCCGGACGGAAGCCGTAGCTGTGCGTGCTGAAGGTGGGATCAAGGATCGGCTGAAGGACTTGCAGGAGCGCCTGTTGGATCAGGCGGTCCTGCACCGTGGGAATGCCAAGCTCGCGCTCGCCGCCCCCCGGCTTCGGGATCATCACGCGACGCACCGGCGATGGCCGGTACGTCCCCTTCAGCAGGCTGTCGCGGATAGCGGGCCAAGCGGTCCGCAGCATGGAGGCCGTCTGGTCGATGTCCAGCCCGTCCACACCCGCCGCGCCCTTGTTGGACCGCACCTGCTTCAGTGCTCGTAGAAGGTTCTCGCGCGCCAGGACCGCGTTAAGCAGTCCCGGCCCCGTGTCGTTCGTGGGCCGAGGCGAATGTTCGGCTTCGTCAAGGCGTGAGCCATGGCGGGCTTCACCCGCTTTCCTCTCCTGCCTCCCGGTCACTTCCGGCATCTGACGCATGGCCTCGCATATCCTCGGGTGAACTTCACTCTCTCTCGTTCGGCCCTTCGTCGGCGGTCTCCCGCTGACTACTACGGCCTCGGCTGACTTCTCACGCCGGCTCAACACCGTCGCCCTTTCAGGCGTGAGGCGAGATCTCCCCAGGTAAGAACGCACTCCTTCACTGCGCGGCCGCCGGATTTACGCCACCGCCCCTTGGTCACAAGAGCTTCGCGGT
This sequence comes from Candidatus Acidiferrales bacterium, assembly GCA_035314265.1. GTDB lineage: Bacteria > Acidobacteriota > Terriglobia > Acidiferrales > UBA7541 > JOPF136. The sequence goes on along the minus strand of DATFZR010000362.1, from coordinate 487 downwards.
TTTGTGCCCGCTCGCCCTGGTCGGCAGCGCCTCATATCCGGTTCTTGTTCATCGGCCCGCAGCTTCGCTCCACGCTTCCTCCCCACGGTCGGTCACCCTTCCGCAGTTGCGCTTCACTTCGCTCGCCGTGACCAGCTTGCGGTGGGACTTCCACCCACAAGAGTGCGCCCATGCTGGGCGCACACAAAAAAACCCCGGCAGTTTCCTGCCGGGGCTGTTTGTTGAGCGAAACCGCTTACTGGAGAACGATCTCCACGCGGCGGTTCTGCGGCTCGCGCACGTTCGGGCCGGTCGGCACGAGCAGATGCGTATCGCCATAAGCGTGGATCTCGATCTCCGACTGCGGCACGCCGTCGGTGACCAGCTGTGCGGCAACCGCCTGAGCGCGGCGCTGCGACAGGCCCTGGTTGTACTTCGGCGTACCGGAGGTGTCGGTGTAGCCAGAGACGTTGAGGGTGGTCACGCTCTGGGTGTGGCTGTCGGACGC
>DATFZR010000361.1:0-5669 GCA_035314265.1 Candidatus Acidiferrales bacterium | reverse complement strand
ATCTCCGGAAAGCCTATTGAAACATCCGAGCTCCTGGAGATTGCGATTCAAATTGCCAATGGGCTCGACGCGGCGAATTCGAAAGGAATCGTGCACCGCGACATCAAACCGGCGAATATCTTCCTGGTGGAGCGCGGGCAGGCAAAAATTCTGGACTTTGGCCTGGCCAAGCTCGCCTCCGGACTGCCGCACGCGGCAGAAACCGCGGGCGGCGTGTCCATGCCCACGCAATCCCATGCCGTCCGTGGGGCGCTCCGTGACGACCAACTCACCAGCCCGGGCAGTTCCCTGGGTACGATCGCCTACATGTCGCCGGAGCAGGCGCGCGGCGCGGAGCTGGATGCGCGCTCGGATTTGTTCTCACTCGGCGTGGTGCTCTACGAGATGGCCACCGGGTCGGTTCCCTTCTCCGGCACAACCACGGCCGTGATTTTCGATGGAATCCTGAATTCCGCGCCCGCGCCTGCGAAGGAGCGCAACGCGCGCCTGCCCCTGGCCATGGACCAGATTCTCGGCAAGGCGCTCGAAAAAGACCCCGACCTGCGCTGCCAGACCGCCGCCGAGCTTCGCGCCGACCTGAAGCGCCTGAGCCGCGACATCGAATCGAGCCGCCGGCCGGCCCCGGAGAAGAGCCTTCCGGGGTCCGGTGCTCCGGCCGCTGCCACCAAGCAAAAGTCGGTCGCCGTGCTCTACTTTGAAAACCAGGGCGGCGGCAAAGAGGACGAATACTTCCGCGACGGCATCACGGAAGACATCGTCACGGAGATTTCGAAAATCGCGCAACTGGAAATCTTTCCCCGCTCCGAGATGCTCGCCTTCCGGGACAAGCCGGTCACGGCGCAGCAGGTTGGCCAGCAGCTTGGCGCCGCCTACGTGCTCGAAGGCTCCATCCGCCGCGCCGGCAGCCGCGTGCGCATCACCGCACAGCTCGTGGAAGCCTCCACACGCCATTCCGTCTGGGCCGAACGTTACGACCGGCAGCTCGAAGACGTGTTCGCCATCCAGGAGGAAATCGCCCGGAGCATCGCCCAGGCCCTGCGCATCACGCTCACGCCGCAGGAAGAAAAAACCATAGCCCGCAGGCCCACGGAAAACTCGCAGGCCTACGACTTTTACCTGCGCGGCCGGAGCTATATGCGCCGGGAGAACATGGACTACGCCCTGCAGATGTTCGAGCAGGCCATCCAACTCGACCCCAGCTTCGCGCTGGCGCACGCCGGCATCGCGCACCTGGCCGGCCTCATCCACGAGGTTCGCGACCAGAGTCCCAAATGGATTGAAAGAGGCCTGGCCGCCTGCGACAAAGCCACGGCGCTTGCGCCCGACCTGCCGGAAGTCCTGGTGGCGCACGCCCGCATCTGTTACGCCCAGAAGAAATACGACGAAGCGGCCCTGCTTGCCTGGCGCGCCATCGAGCGCAAGCCGGATTGCGACGGCTCTTGGAATATCCTGGGCCGGGCGTATTTCGCTTCAGGACGCTATGAAGAAGCCGCGGCGCTCACCGGCCGGGCCATCGAAGCCAACGGCGACGACTACAACACCTTTATTCCCTACCACCAGTGCCTGCGGCGCTGCGGAAAGGTACAAGAGTCCGAGGAACTTCAGGGGCAGATGTGCAAGGTCCTGCGCCAGCAACTGGAGCTGGTGCCGGAAGACGTGCGCGCCCGTATCCTGCTCTCCTCGAATCTTGCCGCCTTCAAAGAATCCGCCGACGAGAGCGTCCGGCACTTGCAGACCGCCGTGGCCCTGCGCCCGAACGACGGCAATACTCTTTACAACGCCGCCTGCACATACGGCGTGCTGGGCAAGAAAGCCGAAGCGCTGGAAACGCTGAAGAAGGCGTTCGCGAACGGATACGGCAACCGGACCTGGGCGGCCAAGGATACGGATCTCGAGTGCCTGCACGACGACCTGGAGTTCCAGAAACTCGTCAGCCTAAACGAAAGCCCCACATCGTAGAAGGCCTTTCGGCGGCACGCGGCCGGCGCCGCTTGCTGCGGGCCTTTCGCGCGTAACTCCCCAGGACTCTTACCCACCCAGCGGAAGATAATATTGCGTGCCCTTTACGGGTTCCTGAAGGCGGCGGAGCAGTTGCTGCAAATCGGCGTCGTGTTCCACGAAATCAATCTCCGAGGTATTCACGACGAGCAGGTCAGAGGCGGTATAGCGAAAGAAGAAGTGTTCGTAGGCCTTCACGACTTCGCTCAGGTATTCGTCTGCGACGTCGGCCTCCGAGGGGTCGCGCTTTTTCTCCATCCTTTGGCGCAGCACCTCCGGCGAAGCCTGGAGGTAAACCACCAGGTCGGCCAGGGGCAGGTCGCGAGACAGCATTTCGTAGTAGTGGTCGTAGAGGCGCAGCTCTTCGTTATCCAGGTTGATGTTCGCGAAGATGCGGTCCTTCTCAAACAGGAAGTCGCTCACCACCGTGCCGCTCACCGCGTCCACCGCCGCCTCTTTCATCCGCCGGTGCCGCTCGAAGAGGAAATACATCTGCGCGCGAAAGGCGCTGCCGGGCACGTCTTCGTAGAAGGAACCGAGAAAGGGATTGTCCTCGCAGTCGTAGATGCGCCGCGCGTGCAGCCGTTCGGCCAGGATGCGCGCCAGCGTGGATTTGCCCACACGGATCGGGCCTTCCAGCGCAATAAAGCGAGGACGGCGAAATGCGGGGCCGGAAGAGTTCGCTGCGAAGCCGGTCATGACGCGTCAGTATAACAAAGCGTCCGTGGCACAGACTTCAGTAGACCCTGAGCCGGTGTCCCGCGCCGCCACCTAAACAACCTGTATCTGCTTGCGCAGCTCTGGCGCAAAAAGGCTCTTCGGAATCATCGCGTGCACGCCGCGCACAATATCCACCACCTGCGTCACCCGGAAGTTGACCGCGATGCTGCACAGCGCGTAGGCATCCAGCTTGGAAAGCTTCGTGCGCGCGGCCAGGAAATCGATGGCGTTGCGTGCCGCGAGTGTCATGGCCGTGTTCAAGTCTTTGTCCAGGCCGAGAAGGATCCAGTGCGTCTGCGTCTCGGCAATGGGCCACGCGAAGTTCTTCTGCTTGTGGAGCACCACCTGGATGCGCAGCTCCTGCATGCGCGTCTCGAGAGCGGAGAGGCAAATCTCGCCGTCGCCCTGGGCCGCGTGCGAGTCGCCGGTAAAGATGAGCGCGCCCGGCTTCCACACGGGAATGAACATCGTGGAGCCCTCTTCCATTTCGCTCAGGTCCGTATTGCCGCCGTGAGGGCCGGGCGGAACGGACGTGGTGACTCCCGGGCTGAGCGGAGGGAAGAAACCATCCGGCGGCGCCAGGCCCAGCGTTCCCTGGAAGGGCTTCAGCGGCACGTGAATGTCTTTGGCGAACTCCGTGGTCATCTTGCCGAGGTCGAGCTTCATGTAGGTCACCTGCCCATCGGCAAAATCCTGGGGCAGCAGCCCGGTCTTGAGCGCCCCTGGATTATTGAAGGTAGCGCCCCAGTCAAACGGGCGAATGCGCTTGTAGCGGATCTCCAGCACGTCGCCGGGCTCCGCGCCGTTCACGTAAATGGGGCCGATGATCGAGTGCGGGCCGTGCCCGGGATTGTCCACGCGCATTTTGGCCAGCGCATCCACGGTCACGCCGGGCTGCATCTGGTTCAGAAAGTGCGACCAGGTGTTGGGAAAGCTCACGGTATCGCCGGAATCGATTTTGACGATGGGCGGCAGGGTAGTGTCGTAAACGCCCAGACGCACGGTCTCGTTGGTCGATTCGACCACGTGGACGTGGCCCTCGTCTGCTTTTTTCTGTGGGTCGGCGGGGGCATCGCCGGCGCCGGCGCTGAACGTTTCGGACGCGCGGGCGATCTTCGTGAACCACGGCCCGATCGTGGCAAGTGCGCCCATAAACGTGCTGGCGCGCAGCATGCGGCGGCGCGAGCGGCCTCGGGCGGTAAGGTAGCCATCGAGCAGAGGCTGGTTCATTTCGTCCATGTGCAGGAGCCGGTCGGTCGAGCGCGGCGTACAGGCGGCGTTCTTGATGTCTTCGCGGAGTACGCCCGTGCCCCTCTCCTCGCCGCATCCGAACAGGGTGGCGCAGGCGTGATGGTTGTGCTGCGGCTGGCTTTTCGGCCCTTCCTCGTCCCGGTGCTCGTCGTGGTCGTGTGCCATGTCGTGGTCGTGTGCCATGTTATTCCCCCCCAGCGGATGCGGTGAGGCCCGGCAAGGACCTGTGAATCCTCTTCCCGCCCCCGGCCAATGTGCGCGGATTATACATGCAATGGAAAATAGTCAATCGCGGATAGAAAGCAGCGGTAGCCGGGCGCCGGCACCCGTAACTCGGAGAAAACGCCGAACGCGACGGCGCTTCCCGCCGCGAGCGCGCGTGTTACCATCGCGTTCCGCGGCAAAATGGGACCCGGCGAAAGCAGCTATAACGAGGCGCGGCCCACCGGCCGATAACAATTACTGATGCATGAAAAACGAAAATTTCGTCGCGTTCCCCTGGTGGCCGTGGTGCGCGCAGAGGCTGCCGGTCACCCGTATTCCGTGGAAGGCCGCAACATCAGCGCCGGCGGGATGCTGGTAAAGACTGAGAAGACCCTCGAAGAGGGAATCTCGCTGCGGTTGGAGTTTCAGTTGCCCGGCGATCCAAACCCTGTGCTCGCCACAGGAGTGGTGCAACACGTGATGCCGGGCTCGTTCATGGGCATCCGGTTCGTGGATATGAACGAGGCAGACAAGAAAAGAATTGAGTCGTACGTGTCGGCTGCGCCCGAGTAGCCCAGGTAGCCACGGTCAGCGCCTTTCTGACCGTGGGTTCGTTCGTCATTGCGGTACCACCCCTACCACTCCTTCGCCAGCACCACCAGAATATCCGCCAGCGCGTGCACATCGCGCGTGTCAATCACCTCCGCCGCGGAATGGCTGTAACGCAACGGCCATCCCAGCGCCACGTCCACCGTGCCGTAGTGTGTGAATACGGAGCCGTCGTTGCCGCCACCGGTGACGCCGTATTGAACCGGAATGCTGTGTGAGCGGGCGAGCGCCACCACACGGTCGGAAAGCGCCCGCGGCACAATGTTGGAATTGTCCACGGCGCGCACGACGAACCCCTGCCCGATGGGCGCGTCGCCAAAGCGCTTTCCTTCGAGCGGCGAATCCGCACTAACGAACGTATCGATCGCGAACACGGTATGCGGCGTACGTCCCGCAGTCGCCAGCCGCTCAGCCGCCCCCGCCGCCCCCTTCAGTCCCACCTCTTCCTCGGTAGACCAGATGAACGTCACGTCGCGCCCCTTCACTTCTGGCCCGAGCGCCCAAGCCGCGGCCACCAGCGCGGTGCAGCCCACGCGGTCGTCGAAGCTACGGGCGTTGGCGCGAGTGCCAGCCAGCGGGTAGTACCGCTTCTCGATGGTGATCCAGTCGCCCACCTTGAAACCCAGGTCCCCAACTTCCTCGGCACTGTGCGCGCCCATATCTATGCGCGCCCGGGCGTCGCCCCGGAAGTTCGGCCAGGTGAACTGCGCCGTGTCCCAACCGGCGGGCAATTCAATGATGGCGTCGCGGGTGGCTCTTTCGGAGTGCACCAGAACAGGATGGCCGACGAAATACTGTGGAGAGCCTCCGCCCAACTCCGCGGCCTCCAGGTGGCCGTCATCGCCGATGGCCTTGATCTCGTATCCGATTTCGTCCATGTGCGCGAC
>DATFZR010000360.1:0-5073 GCA_035314265.1 Candidatus Acidiferrales bacterium | reverse complement strand
CGGGAACGAGCCCGTGGTGGAAACCCTGGTGGAAATTGCGCACGGACCATAGCTGCTTTTTCGCCCAGCTCCCGTCCACGCGGGATTTGAATCCGGCGAGCGTCTTTGCCGACGCGTCGCCCTTCACCAGCGCGTCCAGAATCGTCTCCGCGGCCAGCATCCCGCTCTTGATCGCCATGTGGATGCCCTTCAGCTTCTGCGCGTCCAGAAAGCTACCGGAATCGCCGATGATCAGCCCGCCATCCACATACGGCCGCGGCATGGAATACCATCCGCCCGCGGGAATCGTCTTCGCGCCGTAACGCACCAGCTTGCCGCCTTCGAGTACGCGGCGGATAAACGGATGCGTCTTGTATTTCTGGAAGGCCTCGTGGGGATCGAAGAGCGGGTCGGCGTACTCGAGACCAACCACCAGGCCCACGGACACGCGGTTCCCCTGCATCCCGTAGAGCCAGCCGCCGCCGTACATGCTCGCGGGAACCGGCCAGCCCATCGTGTGCGCCACGAAGCCTGGCGAAATGCTTTCCTCGGACACTTCCCAGAGTTCCTTCACGCCGATGCTGTAGACCTGCGGGTTCAGGCCGTCCAGCTTGTGCTTGCTGACGAGCTGCTTGGTGAGCGAGCCGCGCGGGCCTTCCGCGAGCACCGTGACTTTGGCGCGCAGCTCGTAGCCCGGCGTGTAATTCGATTTTGGCTTACCGTTCTTGTCCAGGCCCTTGTCGTCTGTAATGACGCCGGCGATTCCCTCGCCCTCGAAAATCAGGTTCGAGCCGGCGAAACCCGTGAACAGGTTGACGCCCGTCTTCTCCACCAGGCCGCCCAGCCATTTGGTGAGCCGGCTCAGCGAAACAATGTAGTTGCCGTGGTTGCGCAGCGGCGGCGGCGTGATGGGAAGCTTCCAGGAGCTCTTCTGCGTGAAGAAGTAGGCCGCGTCGTCGGTCACCGGCGTGTCGAGCGGCGCCGTCTTTTCGAAATCGGGCACGAGTTCGCGCAGGCCGCGCGGGTCCATCACCGCTCCGGAAAGCTGGTTCGCCCCGATTTCGCGGCCCTTTTCAAGAACGTAAATGTTCTCCGTGGAGAGTTCAAGCTTGCCCCCCGATTCGTTGTGCTTGCGGATCAGGTTGGAGAGGTGCAGCGCGCAGGCCAGTCCGGCCGGCCCCGCCCCGACGATCAGTACATCCGCTTCGAGAGTTTCCCGCTGTGGCGCCATAGGAGATATTTTACTGTACGCCGTCTTTCCATATGAAGCAGACTAAATTATGCCCATGAAGAATCCGCCACACCCCGGAAGCCTCGTGTGGCGCCAGTGCATTGAGCCCATAGGGTTGACCATCACGCAGGCCGCTGCTGCTTTGGGCGTAACTCGCACGACGCTTTCGGAACTGGTCAACGAGAAGCGCGGGGTTTCTCCGGAAATGGCCGTACGGCTCTCCCAGGTATTCGGCGGCAGCGCCGAGAGCTGGCTTACGCAGCAGGCGCACTACGACCTTGCGCACCTCCGCACCGGCCGCATCAAACGCAAGCGCCTCCAAGTCGCATAACGCAGTGAATTCCATCCGCTTGAGCGCGGCAAGCTCTCGATTTAGCTTTTTGACTTTTCGAGTTCCGCAGTGAGGGCGGGCACGATTTCGAAGAGGTCGCCGACGATGCCGTAATCCGCCACCTCAAAGATAGGAGCGTTAGCGTCCTTATTGATGGCCACGATGGTGCGCGAGCCTTTCATGCCCACCACGTGCTGGATGGCGCCGCTGATACCGATGGCCATATACAGCTTCGGAGCCACCGTCTGGCCGGAGCTGCCGATCTGGCGCTCCATGGGCAACCAGCCTTCGTCGCAAATAGGACGCGAAGCCGCGATTTCTCCTCCGATGGCTTTGGCGAGCTTTTCCGCCATGGGGATGTTCGCCGGCTCCTTGATACCGCGTCCGATGGCCACGATGATGGGCGCCTGCGTCAGGTCCACGGCCTGCTTGGCCTCGCGGAAGAGTTCCAGCGGCTTGGTGCGAATCTGTTCGGGCTTCAGGTCAACGGCCACGCTGCGCACGGCAGCGCCTTCGCCCTTTTCCACCTGATCGCCGCGGAAGCAACCTGCCTGGAAGCTGGCAAACCACGGCGCGTCTCCCTGGAAAATCACGTCGGCGGCAGTCTTGCCCTGGAACATCTGCCGCACGAAAACCAGCCGGCCGTTTTCATGCCGCATGGCCACGCAGTCGGCAATCATTCCCCGGCCGAGCGACGCTGCCAGTTTGGGAGCGAAATCGCGCACCTGGTAGGTGTGCGGGAAAAACACAAAGTCGGGCTTGGCGTCTGCGATCGCCTGCTTGAGCGCCAGCGTGTAGCCGTCCGGCGTGTATTTTTCCAGCAACTCATGCTCGACGGCAATCACTTCGGCGACCTTGTATCCAGCGAGCTCTTTCGCCAGCGCCCCCACGCCTTTGCCCACGACGGCGGCGGAAATGGTGGCCCCGGTGGCGGCGGCAGCCTGCTGCGCGGCGGCCAGCGTTTCAAAACTGGCGCGATTCCACTGCCCTTCGCGTTGTTCGGTTACGACGAGAATCTTCATTTAGATCACCCGCGCTTCGTGCTTCAGTTTCTCCACCAGCTTGGCCGCGGCTTCTTTCGCCGTGCCCGTCAGAATCTCCGTCTTCTTCGTCTTCTTCGGGATGTAAATCCGCTCGATGCGCTGCGTGGGAACGGACGTGACGCCCAGGTCCGCGCGCGTCAGCACCGCGATTTCCTTCTTCTTCGCCGCCATGATGCCCTTGAGCGTGGCGTAGCGCGGCTTGTTGATGCCGCTCTGGATGGAAAGCACCGCGGGCAGCGGCAGCTCGACCCACTGGAACCACCCGGCTTCGAGTTCGCGCTTCAGGCGCAGCCGGCCGTCCTGCGCTTCAATGTTCATGATGATCGTGGCGTGGGGCAGGCCCAGCAGTTCGGCCAGCAGCACGCCCGTCTGGCCAAAGCCGTGGTCGTCGCTCTGGAGCCCGGTGAGGATCAGGTCCGCCTTCTCGCGCTGGATGGCGGCGGCCAGACACTTGGCCGAGCCGAGCGGGTCGAGCTCGTAGAACTTGTCGTCGGAGATGTGCACGCCGCGCTCGGCGCCCTTGGCCAGCGCTTCCTTGATGGCCTGCTTGGAGCGCTCCGGCCCGAACGAAAGCGCCACAACCTCACCGCCGTGTTTTTCCTTCAGGCGCAGGGCCTCCTCCAGCGCGTAGCCGTCGGGCTCATTCAGCTCAAAGCCGATATCGCTTTCCTTGATCCACGAGGCGCCTTCGGGGATGGCCAGCGGCGCATCCTTGGCCGGCACCTGCTTCACGCACACGACAATATTCACGCTGGCCTCCAGGGCGATAAATCGGTGAGAGAGACTCTCATTTTACGACGCGCCGGACAAAAAGTCTCGCCCGGGGGCGCGCTAGGATTCCCAGCGCTTGAACAGCAGGCAGGCGTTCGTGCCGCCGAAGCCGAAGGAATTCGTAAGGACGTAATGGAGTTCGGCCTTGCGCGCGTGGTTCGGAACGTAGTCCAGGTCGCACACCGGGTCGGGATTCTCGTAGTTGATCGTCGGCGGAATCATCTGGTCGCGCAGCGCGAGCACGGAGATCCCCGCCTCCAGGCCCCCCGCCCCGCCCAGCAGATGGCCGGTCATGGACTTGGTGGAGCTCACCGGCACGGATTTCGCGTTTTCGCCAAACAGGCTCTTCATGGCCGCGGTCTCGATGGCGTCGCCGATGGGCGTCGAGGTGCCGTGCGCGTTCACGTAGCCGATTACCTCGGGCGTTACGCCGGCATCCTTTACGCCGCGCTTCATCACGCGGTAGGCGCCGTCGCCGCCCTCAGCCGGCTGGGTGATGTGGAAGGCGTCGCCCGTCATTCCGTAGCCCACCACCTCGGCCATGATATTGGCGTCGCGGCGGCGGGCAAACTCCAGCTCCTCGAGGATCAGGATTCCCGCGCCTTCGCCCATCACAAAGCCGTCGCGCTGCGCGTCAAAGGGGCGGCTGGCGCGGGTGGGCTCGTCGTTGCGCGTGGAAAGCGAGCGTGCGGCGGCGAATCCGCCCACGCTCAGCGGGGTGATCGCGGCCTCTGCGCCCCCGCAGATCATCGCATCCGCGTCACCGCGCTGGATGATCTTGAACGCGTCGCCGATGGCGTGCGCGGAAGCGGAGCAGGCTGTGGCCGTGGCGGAATTGGGCCCGCGCGCCTGGTAACGGATGGAAATGTGGCCGGCGGCAAGATTCACGATCGTCGCCGGGATAAAGAACGGGGAGATTTTCCCCGGGCCGCCCTGCATCAGCTTGGTGTGCTCGCGCTCGATCACGTCGAACCCGCCGATGCCGGAAGCCACGTACACGCCCACCTGCTCCGAGTTTTCAGGGGAGACCACGAGGCCGGACATCTTCATCGCGAAGTCCGCCCCGGCCAGCGCGAACTGGATAAAGCGCCCCATCTTCTTGATTTCTTTTTTCTCGACCCAGTTGAGGGGATCGAAGCCGCGCACCTCCCCGGCAATGCGGCTGTCGTGCCGGGAGGCATCGAACAGGGTGATGGGACCAATCCCGCTGGTGCCCGCGAGAAGGGTCTTCCAGACTTCGTCTGTGCCGATGCCGCAGCCGCACAGCAAACCTACGCCGGTAACAACGACTCTGCGATTCAATGCCCTTGTTCTCCGTGGCGCCGCTGGTCCCCGCTGAGGCTACTTCTTGGCAGCGTGCTTTTCGACGTATTCGATTGCGTCCTTGACGGTAGTGATCTTTTCCGCGTCTTCGTCGGGGATCTCGATGCTGAAGGCCTCTTCGAGAGCCATAACGAGCTCGACCTGGTCCAGCGAGTCCGCTCCGAGGTCGTCCACAAAATGCGCGGTGGGGGTGACTTCCTCTTCGGAAACCCCGAGCTGCTCGACGATAATCTGCTTCACGCGCTCTTCAGTGCTTGCCATTCCCTATCCTCCCCATCCTGCATTTCCGGCCCTGTGGCCGCAACACCCTGTCTATTATGGACTCAAATCCGCCACGGCATTGTAGTCAGACCCCTGAAAGAGGTCAACCAAGCCCAATGCAACGGGCAGATTCG
>DATFZR010000359.1:0-4090 GCA_035314265.1 Candidatus Acidiferrales bacterium | reverse complement strand
TCTTCGCCTGGGAGGAGTTCACAGAATTCCAGCTTCCGTTGTTGTAGCCCTGCCATCCCGAGCCCGTGTTCTTGTACACGTTGCCGTTATGGTCGGCATACATGTCGCCGTTTGCAGACTTGCCCGCCGCGGAGCTGCCATACGCCGTGCTGGTCGCGGCGGCCTTTCCGCCGTAGGAGGTCTGAGCCGTGGCTTCGGTGCCGCGGGCTCCCGATTGGTGCTGCGAGGTCGCGCTGCCATAGGGCGTAGACACCGACGAACTTCCCCACGAGCCATAGGCATTGGATCCTTGCTTCGTCTGGCCGTACGCCCCGGTGTAAGGGTTATAGGCTTGCCCAGCCGCGGCGCTTCCGTACGGAGTCGAGACCGAACCAGTCCGCGTGGCGGTCCCGGTGTAGGGATTATACGAAGCAGAGCGGCTCGCCGAGCCGTACGGGCCGTACGCGGTCTGCGAGGCTCCGTACGCTCCGGTGGAAGTGTTGTAGTACGGGGTCGCTCCATACGTGCACGGATAAGGGTGGTAGGTCGCGTACCCGTAGTAGCCGGTTCCGTAAAAGGGCGGGTAGTAGTAGCCAGTTCCTCCGGCAACCACGGCTCCGATTGCGGCGCCCATCACGAATGCTCCCAGATATCCCGCGGTGTAACTGGCCTGGGTGCTTCCGCTCGAGTCGGTCACCTGCGTCACGTAGGTCACGTTATAGACCGGAGAGCTGGGCGGAATCGTGTAGATCTGCTGGGGAACCGACTGCGCCGTTTGCCACGGCCCTTGTGCGGACGCCGACATAAACCAAATGCCGTTCAGGCACAGGTAATAGAGATCTCCCACCTGGATTACGCGCTGCGCCGTGTTTGTGGCGTACGACAGCGAGGTCCCCGTGATGGGAGCAAACTGCGGCGACCCTTCGTAGGTCACCTTGGCCTCCGCCGCTGCCGCAGCGGCGTTTACGTTTACCGTGGTCGGCACCTGCGCGAGCAATACCGCGTCCTTGGCCTGCTCCGTGCCGGGCACGGAGGCGAGCACGATTCCCGGCGGGCTCGCCGGGGGGATATTGGTGAAGTCAGCGGGAAGGTTGTCTGTTGCGTACGTCCAGGGTCCCATCATGCCGGGCGCGCTGAACCAACGGCCGGCAGTCAGGTAGTAAATCGTTTGCGTGGGCGAATAGACGAAGATGTAGCTGTTCGAGTTTGTGGCGTAGACCAACTGCGTTCCCTGAATCGGCGCGTAGACAGACGGCCCGTTGAACAGAACGATGTTCGCGGGACTTGTGCTGTAGAAGATCGTTGGAGTGACAGCATTGGGCTGCGGGGGTGGCGGGGGGATCACGCTCTTCAAGTCCTCCCACGCCGGCTGCTTCACGATCTTCTCCAGGTCTTTGGGCAGCTTGCTCGTTGGGAACCAGGAGCCCGAGGGGTCGCTCGCCTGGAACCACTGCTTGTCCACCAGCAGGTAGCACTCCTGTTTGTCCTTTTCGCGGAACAAATGCCAGCTTGTGTTCACCACGTATTCCATCTTCGTGTCGTGGATGGGAGCAAATATCGGTTGTCCTTCGATGCCGAGCAGGATTGCGGGAGCGTAGCTAACGAAAATTCCCGGAGGCGTGTTGTTGAGCTGTGCCGTCGGCGCCGTGGACGGCTTTTGAACGGAGGCTATGATCCTGTCGAGCGACACCGGCGTGCTCGCCGGGATAAACGCCCCCAGAAGCTGCGCCATGACGGCCGCGGTCGAGGGATCGAGCGAGGGGAAATATGTGTTCGTGACTCGGATGTTGCTGATCACCACCGTGTGATTGGCGGTGTCGGAAGCCGTGCTTCCCTCGAATGTGGCCGCGCCCACCACCGCTTTGCCTCCAGCGGGAGAGAGAGAGAAAGCCATGCGCCAATCCAGAGTCTGGAAGTTCTGCCAGTTGTCCACCTGTGGCTGATAGTAGATGAGGGTGCCCGCCGGGCTCGTGATCTTCCGTGGCCATCCTGGATCCTGCGCGCGTGCCGCCGCGGCGAATCCCAGAACCAGAAGCACTGCAACGATCAGGTTTTTCATAAGGAACTCCTCGAGGGCATTCCGCCGACGACCATTCAGCTCCGGAGACTGCACCCATCCGTCATCACTGTGTCTTTGAACACCCCGCAGGCGAAGACGGTCCGGCCCGTGAAGCGCACAAACTCCAGTGCCGCCGATTCTAGCCCCAAGCTTTGCAGGAGCCTACTGGGAAAAATGAAAGGAAGGGTTCACGAACCGCGCAGGAAGTGCAGGAAGAGCGTCAGATACCGCCGCACATTTCGCGTAATCAAAAACTGCTCGCGAGCGTGCTGGTGACCCTGTTCGCCCAGCGTTTTCGCAACGGCTGGGTTGGAGAGCAGGTAGCGGATCTGGTAGGCCGCGCCCTCCACGGAGTGGCAGAGCAGCCCGGTCTGTTTGTGAATGATTTGCACGGGAATTCCACCCACGGCCGAGGCCACCACAGGTTTTTTCTTCCAGAGGCGCCGACGCCGAATGGACCGGATCGCCGGGCTCGGGGGCGCTCGCCTGTTTCGAGAGTTGGCATTGCGCCGTGATTCTGATATGTATGCCCCGCGAGCGTTGCCTGGAGAATCTGATGCACCACCGGGCAATCCGCCGGACGTCCCCGCCTGCGGGTGGAAGACTGGATATCACGTGGCCGCGTTAGCGCAACCTTCGCTGGTCGATCTCTTCATCGCCCGGGCCACGGAAGCTGCCGCAAAGGTCGAGCGCATCCCGCGTTCCGTGCAGGAGGTTCGCGCCGCAATCGCGCGGGCCACGGAAGGCGCGCATACACTGGTGATCGCGGAAGGCGAATTCGTCCCCGCGGCCGTGATCTCCTCCGCACGCACGCTGCCCGGCGTGATCCATAAGCCCACCGACGACCAGCTCGCCACGGCGGATGCCGGCGTCACAGAGGCGTTTGCCGGCGTGGCGCGCACCGGCTCGATCTGCATCGCCATGGGGGGCGGGCTGCGCGCTCCGGCCAGCCTGCTGATGCCGCTGCACGTGGCGCTGCTGCCCGTGGAGCGCATCGTCTTCCGCCCGCGCGAACTATTCGAGCCGAAAGGGATCGGCGCGGAAGCGTTGAAGCGGAACCTGGCGTTCGTCACGGGTCCGAGTGCGACAGCAGATATGGGCCCGCTGGTGCGCGGCGTGCACGGGCCGCACCGGCTGCACATTCTGGTGTTGGATTAGGATGGTGTTGGATTAGGCCATGGCCGCCCCCGGCACAACATCCCCCATCGAAGACTCGCCCCGCTCCGTCGCCAACAAAAGCGACAAGCGCACGCTGGTCCGCGCGATCCGCATGACGCTGGGACTCGAAAGCGCCGCCGTGCGGCGCAACACCCAATCCTTCAACCGCAATCGTTACCGCGTGGCCGCCGAGGTGGCGGACTACGACGCGCTGAAGGACGAAGCGCGCGCCATCAAAGAGAATGCCATCGCCACGCTGCCCGACCTGCTGCTGAACCTGGAGGGCGCGGTGCGCGCGCGCGGCGGCCAGTTCTACCTGGCCGCGACGGCTGCGGACGCCTGCCGCTACATTCTGGGCGTGTGCCAGTCCCACAGCGCGAAACTGGTGGTGAAAGGGAAGAGCATCACCAGCGAGGAACTGCGCCTGAATCACACGCTCGAGGGCGCGGGCATCGAAGTGGCGGAGACCGACCTGGCGGAATTCATCCTGCAGGTGGCGGACGAGCAGCCCTCGCACATCGTGGCCCCCGCGCTGCACTACAGCACGGAGCGCATCGCCGCGCTGTTCAAGCGCAAGTTTTCAACAAACGAGCCGCTGACGACCGGGGAAGAGCTGACGAACTTCGCCCGCAGCCGCCTGCGCGAAAAGTTCTTGCACGCAGACGTGGGCATCACCGGCGCGAACCTGATTGCCGCGGACACGGGCGCCATCATGCTGGTGGAGAGCGAAGGCAACATCCGCATGTCCAGCCTGCTGCCGCCGGTGCATATCGCCATCGCCGGAGTCGAGAAGGTGATTCCCTCCCGCGAGCAGATTGGGCCGTTCATCGAGCTTCTGGCGCTTTCCGGCACGGGCCAGCGGCTGAGTTCGTACACCAGCATCATCCGCCCGCC
>DATFZR010000358.1:0-3225 GCA_035314265.1 Candidatus Acidiferrales bacterium | reverse complement strand
CACACCTGGCTGCCCAGGAAGAGCCCGTGAAGGCCGTAGAGGAAAACCAGCACCGTGTGAGCGCGCCCGATTCGGCCTGGACCCCTCAACAAGCCTATCGCACCAGCGCCTACTGGATGATTCTCGTAGGCGCGGTGGCCTGCCAGTTTCCCTCCTTCTTCTTCACCGCTCACGGAATCCTGCATCTCAGGGCTTCCGGCCTCAACACTGCCGATGCCGCCTGGGCCATGGGACTCTACACGCTGGGAGGTCTGGGCGGCCGGCTGCTCGGCGGCGTGCTCGTGGACAAAATCGCGGAGCGCTACGCCTTCATGGCCGGTCTCAGCTTTTATCTGCTGGGCACCGCGCTGGCACTGCATATCAACGCGGGCGCGTTGTGGACCGCGGATGGCTCCGCCATTTGCCACGGCGCGGGAATGGGTTCGGCCTTCATATGTCTGAACACGATCACCGGAAATTATTACGGCCCGGCGGCGTTCCCAAAACTCAACGGCACGATGATGATGCTCTCAGGCCTCGTGTGCGCCCCAGCCGGAGTGATTGGCGGATTGCTGTTCGACGCCACACGCAGCTACACGCCGGCTTTTCTTTTGAACCTGGCGCTGTGCGCCGCCGGCCTCGTCGCACTGTCCTTCGCGCGCAGGCCGCAGCCGCCGCGCCCCGCCGTCCCGGCTTTCTAGCCGCGGCCGCCGCCATAGCGCGCCCGGTGTTTATTCCCCCACGCAGACATCAGCTTCAAGATCGGCGCCAGGCTCGCTCCATGCCGCGTGATCGAATACTCCACCCGCGGAGGAACCTCGGCATACACCTGCCGCCGGATAATCTCGTCGGCCTCCAGCTCGCGCAGTTTCTGCGTCAGCATTTTTTTGCTGGCTGCCGGAATCAGCCGGTGCAGCTCGCCAAAGCGCCGCGTGCCCCCTTCCAGGTAATACAGGATCATCGGTTTCCATTTTCCGCCGATCACGTCCGCAGTGATGCTGACGGTGCAATGCACAGGGTCCATTAAGAGGTCTCCGCCAGGCTATCTATCGATACCTGGTATCCGAATGGTGCCTACTACCGCAAACGAGACTGTAGCCTAGAATGATCGCGCGAAGCCAGCGCCGTGCGAAGTGCCGCGGTCCACAGCGAGGTGTTTCCAGATGAGCGCAAAGAAGCCTGTAATCCTGTACGGCGCCAGTGGGTTTTCCGGCCGCCTCGTTGCCGAATTCCTGCGCGAGTACAACGTGCCCTTCATTGCCGCCGGCCGGAACCGCGCGCGCATGGAACAGGTGATGAGCCGTGTGCCGGGCATCGAGACGGCGCAGTACGAAATCGTGGAAGTCGGTCCGTCTGTGGACGAACTGGCCGCGCTTTTCGCCGGGGCCAAGGTGGTCTGCAACACGGTCGGCCCGTTCCTCTACAACGGCCCGCGCGTCATCGAAGCCTCGTGGAAGGCCGGCTGCCATTATCTCGACATCGGCGGCGAGCAGGCCTGGACGCGGAACGTCGCGGAAAACTGGGGCGAAAAATTCGCGGCCAAAGGTCTGCTGGCAGCGCCGGGAACCGCCTTCATGTCCGCCACGAGCGACGCCGCTGCGCGCCTGTGCATCGAACGCGCCCACATCGACACCCTCGAGTTCCTCACCATGTTCAACGGCATTCCCACCTTCGGCTCGACGCAAACGATCTTCGCTGTAATCCCCACCGACGCCTACTACCTCGAGCAGAACCAGTACAAGCTATGGCCCCGCGCCACGCCCTACGAAGTGGTCGTTCCCGGCACGGTCACCACGCAACTCGCGCTTCCCTGGGGAGGCTTTCCCCAGCCCGTATGGTTCAAAGAGCATCCCCAGATTGCCAACGTGCGCGTGGTGGGCGGCCTCCTCAACCGGCAGATCATGGAGGCCGTGGTCGGCACGGAGAAGCAGTTCGAAAAGGAAATCCGCCCCCTCCCGAAAGCCGAACAGGAAAAGAAGCTCGCGGAAATGGCCGCAGCCGTCCAGGGTTCCACGCCCCCGCGCGAAAACGCGCGCGAGCAACGCACCATTGACGTCATCGTGGGCCGCGGCACCACGGACTTCGTCCAGTGCGTCATCCTCGGCACCTGCTGCTACCGCCAGACCGGCCTCATCCAGGCCTTCGTCGCCCACCATCTGGTGCACGCCGCGCCCCGCAAAGCCGGTTTCGCAACTGCCGCGGAAGCCGTCGGAGCTCGCGAGTTGCTGGGTACGGTGGAAAGCTTCGGGCTTGCGAAAGCCAGATTCTCCTGATATTCGATAGTGTGTCGGAGCTGTTCGATATACGAACATTGTGCCGATTTTCGGAAGATGTTCGGAAGAAGATGTCCGGAAGGTGTTGGGAACCGCGTTCGACACTAGACCAGCGGGCCAGGCTGCCTGGGCACTCACACGATGATCCTGCAATTGAACCACCTGCTGCGAAAGTCTTCCGGCGCCAGCGCCCAGGAAGTGATTGACACGCTTCAGGCCATGCTCGCAGAAGGCCACTTGGAGCAAAGCCAGCTCGCCTCTCTGCGCGTCCACCTCGATTGGATCCAGTACAAGCAGAATTTCCGCGAGCCGGTCACCGTCGTCCCGGGCACCAATGAGCGCGGCGACCGGCTGCCTTTCATGGAAGTGCACGTGGACGTTCGCCAGGTAACCCCGGGAACCCTCCGCGACCTGATGCTGCGCGCCGTCGTTCAGGCCCAGCCCGGTCCCGGCCACCTGCCCGCCACGGAAGGGCAGGCAGACCGCCTGCCCCTCGAGGAGTTCCAATCCTTCCGTTCGAGCCTGGCCTGGCAATTCAACCGCCTCTATTGGGAGCGCCTGGCAGACTGGGAACTCTTCACCGGCAAGGGATACGAAGAGGCGTTGCCCGGTGGAAAGTCAGACGCCAATCATCCCGGCGCCGTGGCCGATGGCGTGGCCGATTTCTGGACGTTGCTGCGCGACCTGGAAGCGAAGAAGCAATTGCCCCCCGAAGTGTTCGTTCTCGAAATCGGTGTGGGCATGGGCACGCGCGCCGGCCTGTGGCTCGACCGCTTTCGCGATCTCGATCGCGAGCGCTCCACAAACTATTACCCCCGCATCCGCTTCCTGCTGGGCGATTATTCGCCCGCCACGCTCGAACGTTCGCGCGCTGCCGTCGCGAGCCACGCCGACCAGTGCAGTTTCCTCGTGCTCGATGCGCTCAACCCCATGCTGACGCTTTCCTTCCTCCGCCACAAGATCCTGCACATCC
>DATFZR010000357.1:0-5855 GCA_035314265.1 Candidatus Acidiferrales bacterium | reverse complement strand
CGCTCCAGCCCGGGAGATTGGTCCTGCGCGCGCTGCCACGCTGCACGGCGGGCGCCGCGTGCCGAACGCCATGGCCGAATTGCAGAAAACTCGCCGCCGAACGAAATCACGCGAGTGGTTTACGCGCGCGCAGGATTCGCTTGTCGAGGGTGTGAACTCGCCATCGCGCGGCCGCGCCGTCTACTCCCTGGGGCCCGTGGTGATGGAGCGCGGCGTGGGCTCGCGCATCTGGGACGTGGACTGGAACGAATACATCGACTTCATGATGTCTTTCGGCGCGCTGATCCATGGCCACGCCAACCCGGCGATCATCGAAGCGGTGAGCCAGTCCATGTCCGATGGCACGCACTTCGCCTCATGCACGCCGGCGGAAGTCGAAGCAGCGGAGCGCTTCTGCCACATGGTGCCGTCTGCGGAGCGCGTTCGCTTTACCAACAGCGGCAGCGAGGCCACCATGCTCGCCCTGCGCCTGGCCCGCGCCCACACCGGGCGCACCAAGCTCCTCAAATTCGAGGGCCAGTATCACGGCTGGTACGACCCCTATCTTCTGAATGCGCATTCGCATCCGGTGGAGGCGCTGGGAACGCCCGAAGCTCCGGCGCGCATCCCGGACTCGGCAGGAATCCCCGACGCAGTATTCGCGGACGTTGTGCTGGCGCCGTGGAACGACGTGGCGCAGCTCGAACGCGTGTTTCGCGAACACGGCTCCTCGCTGGCCGCCGTAATCACCGAACCCGTCATGGCCAACCTCGGCTGCATCCCGCCGCGCGAGGGCTATCTCGAGCGCATGCGCGAGCTGGCCACCGAGGCCGGAGCGCTGCTCATTTTCGACGAGGTGGTCACCGGATTCCGCTACGCGCCCGGCGGCTGCCAGCAGCAATTCGGCATCACGCCGGACATCTCCACGTTCGGCAAGGCTCTCGGCGCGGGATTTCCCATCGGCGCCGTGGCCGGGCCGCAGAAGATTCTCGACCGGCTCGTCTGGCACGACGGCATGGTGCTGCATTACGGCACCTTCAACGGCCATCGCCTCACCATGAAGGTGGTGGCCGCGAATCTCGATATGCTCGCGGCCAACGACGGCGCCGCGTACAAGAGACTGCACGGTCTCGGGGACTCGGCGATTGCCGGGCTCCGCGACGTCTTCCGCCGCCGCGGTGTAAAAGCCATCGTGCAGGGCTTCGGACCCATGTTCCAGATTTACTTCACGGATCGCCCCGCCATCCACGACTACCGGGATTACTGCGCGCACGCCGACACGCGCAAATACTCCTACTTCGTCCACCTGCTGCTCGAGCGCGGCATCTACATGACCCCGTCGAACGGCCTGCACTGGATCATTTCCACCGCGCACAAACAGCCTGACGTCGAGCAATTGATCATCGCCGCAGACGACGCCTGCGCCACACTCGGATGAGCCGCGGTCGCGCAGATGTGGTGTTTCTCGGAGCCGGACGAATCACCAGCGCCCTCGTCGCCGGACTGCGCGCGAGCGGCTTTCGCGGCCGCATTGTGGTGTGCGACCGGCACGCGGAGAAGCTGCGCCAGTTGCGCCGCCGCTACGCGGTGCGCGTGGAACCCGACCCGCACCGCGCTGCGGCACAGGCCGGGCTCCTGCTCGTCGCCGTCCGCCCGCCGGACGTTCTCCCGCTCCTCGCAGCGCTCGGCACACTGCCGCCCGCTACTGTTCCAGTGAGCCTCGCCGCCGGCGTACCGTTGCGCACCCTGGAAAGTGCGCTTCGGACACCAGCGGGATGGACGCGCGCCATGCCGTCTCCGGCCAGCCGCAACCGCCACGGCCTCACGGCACTCGCGTTCGCGCGCGCCGCGCCGCGCGCAGCCCGCGGCCGCGTACGCCAATTCTTCGAGCGCGTGGGCGCCGCGCTCGAAATCCCGGAACGCGAGTTCGACGCCTTCACCGTGGTCTACTCCACCAGCCAGGGATACCACGCCCTCGCCTCGCGCGTTCGCGCGGCGAGAAGGCTCGGTCTCAGCCCGCGCGCCGCCTTCGTGGCCGCGGCCCACGGACTGCTCGATGGCCTTCACTCACTGGGGAAAGGTGAATCGTCGCTCGAGGAACTGCTGGCCGAGGCAGCAACCCCAGGAGGAATCGCCGGAAAGGTGCTGGAGACGATGCACTCCGAGAAGTACGAACGCCTGATCGAGCGCGCCTACCGCGCGGGGTTGGCGCGCGCGAGGACTGTCGGCCGCACGTCGTAATGGCGTTACGGCGTTACGGTGCCTCCGCGCTTTCCACCACCTGCGGGCGGCCGCGCCCGCGATCCATGAGACGAAACACGACGCGACAGCCCAGTAGTACGCCCACAATCGCCGCATACCGCAACGGCACGCGCCTGTCGATCTTCACCAGCCACAGGTAGTGAATCGCTCCCGCCACCGCGCTCGCATACACCAGCCTGTGCAGCTGTTGCCATCGCCGCCCGCCCAGCCGCCGGATCATCCCGGCGGTTGACGTAACCGCCAGCGGCGCCATCAGCAAAAACGCGGTGAAACCCGCGGTGATGAACGGACGCTTGTACACGTCTTTCACGATCGCGTGCCAGTCGAAGAACTGGTCCAGCCACACGTACGTCGTCAAATGCAGCACGCCGTAAAAGAACGCAAACAAACCCATCATGCGGCGGTACCGGATGAGCCACAGAAAGTGGAGCAACCGCCGCAGCGGCGTAACGGCCAACGTGATGCACAGAAACCTGAGCGTCCAATCGCCGGTGGAATGCGTGATGACTTCGATGGGGTTTGCGCCCAGCCCGCCGGTGAATCCCCCCCACGCCAGCAGGCCCAGCGGAACGAGGCAGAAGAGAAATACGGCGGGCTTCGAGAATTTAATCAGCCGGTCAACCGTCATGCCGCAGGCCGCCGCAGATTAGAAGTTCTTCCGCAGGTCCATGCCGTTGTACAGGCTGGCCACCTGGTCGTATCCGTTGAACATCAACGTTTTACGTTTGAGGAATTCTCCCAGTCGCCGCTCCGTTGCCTGGCTCCAGCGCGGATGGTCCACGGTCGGGTTCACGTTCGAGTAGAAGCCGTATTCGCGCGGCGCGGCAATGTTCCACGCCGTGGCCGGCTGATTCTGCACGAACTTAATATGCACGATGGACTTGCAGCTCTTGAATCCGTACTTCCACGGCACCACGGTGCGGATGGGGGCGCCGTCCTGCTTCGGCAATTCCTGCCCGTACATTCCAAAACAGAGCAGCGCCAGCGGGTGCATGGCCTCGTCCATGCGCAGCCCTTCCGTGTACGGCCAATCCAGCACGGGATCGCGCAGGCCCACCATGCTCTCGCGGTCTTCCGCGGTTACAAATTGCACGAACTTCGCCTTCGACGTCGGCTGCACCTGATTGATCAGCGCCGAGAGCGAGTAGCCGTTCCACGGCACCACGATGGACCAGCCTTCCACGCAGCGATGCCGGTAAATCCGCTCCTCCATCGGAGCCAGTTTGATCAGGTCGTCTACGTCAAACGTCTTCGGCTTCAGCACTTCCCCGTCTACCGTCACCTTCCAGGGACGCGTGCGCATGGCCTGCGCCAGTTTTGCGGGCCCGTACTTGTCTGTGCTGAACTCGTAGAAGTTGTTGTAGTGCGTGATGTCTTCGAGCGAATTCATTTTCTCCGTGGTGCTGTACGGGCTCTTCACCGTCACGTTCAGGTTCGCCCCGGCCAGGGCCACTCTTCCCGGCGCAATCAGCTCCGTAGCCGTGCGCCCTACCAGAGCTGCCGCCCCGGCCGCCGCCGCTCCCGCCAGGAATTTCCTGCGGTTCAAATAGACGCTCTCGGACGCGATCTCCGAGGACGCAATATCGTTGGCTTTTTTGATCAGCATGGACGGCTTCGAGCGCTCTCCCTTGGCGATGCCCTGCTTCTATTCTCTTATAGATGCGCGGGCGCTCAAAGCGAGTACGAATGGGAAAGAACCTTTGGACTGGCGGAGCGCCCTGCTGCCGCATTCGGCGGACGGGTATAATCTCGTGCCATGAGCGATCCGTGCGGCCACCTGAGCGTCGCGTGCATTTCTGTCGGGCCGCTCGTAGCACAGTTCCTCGCCGATCCGGCGTCCGTACGCAGCCAGACGCTCACCGAGCCTGTCTCACGCTGAGGGTTGACCGGGGGTTGACGGGGGGACTTGACAACGTTTCGATAATTAGCTAAATATAGATGCGTGAACCGAGTCTTCAAAGCCCTCTCGGACCCCACTCGCCGCCGCGTCCTCCAGCTCCTGCGCGAACGCCCCATGTCCGCCGGCGAACTGGCCGAGCACTTCCCCGTCTCGAAGCCGACCATGTCTGCCCATTTTTCCGTGCTGCACGAAGCCGGCCTGGTCGAGGCGGAGAAGAACGGCAGGACGATTCTCTACCGTCTGAAGATGTCGGTGCTTGAAGACGCGCTGCTTGGTTTCGCCCAGACGCTGGGATGGAACCCGAAGACGCCGGAGGGGGCGAGCCCTCCAACCGGGAACACAGGGGAAAAGCGGCGCCCCCTCAAATCGGAGGTGCGACCATGATAGCCAAGCCAGTCTCGTACTACCTTTCGCCAGCACTGCTGGCGCTCAGCACCGTGTTGGCCGCAGAGAACTGGTATCTGCGTCCCGAGCGGGCCGCGGCCTGGGCCACGGTTGTGCTCGTTCTCGGTTGCATGGCGTTAGCCCTTCTGCTCCTCCCTCGCCGCCGGCCAGCCGATTCCAATGAAGGCGAAGCCGCCGGGCGCCGTTCCGGAGATTCCATTAGAAGGGGCATCGTGACCGCTGGACTGATCCTGGCGATCTCACTCAGCGCAAAGCTCGCCGCAACGCTCGGCGTTGGCGGCAGCGCCGATCTCTCGCAACGCGCCACGATGGCGATCATGGGCGCCTTCTTGATGTTTACCGGGAACGGCATACCGAAAACGCTCAAGCCCCTGTCGGCCCTGCGGGGCGACGCGGCCAGGGCCCAGGCCCTTCAGCGCTTCACGGGCTGGACGTGGGTGCTGGCGGGCCTCACGCTCATGATTATCTGGCTCGTGTTGCCGATGGATTTGGCGCAACTCCTGTCGTTCCTGCTGCTCCCCAGCAGCATACTCATCACGGTCGCGCAGGCGGTGCGGCTGTGCCGCGCGACCGCCGCAGGGGGCGGCAGCACGCCGGGCCAATCACAGGAGGAACCATGTTCGCCTTACTGATGGGACTCAAGAGTGTCTCACCAGGCGATCTGCACCGCCTGATGCAGAACGAGCCTGTGACGGTAATCGACGTGAATAGCGCGCAGAGCTGGGAGAAGGCCCATGTTCCGGGTGCAAGAAATCTTGATCCCGTTGGTTACGGTGAGAGCGATCTCCCCTCAGACAAAGATTCCACAGTGGTGTTCTATTGTTCCAATCTCATGTGCAGAAAGGCCCCGAACGCGGCCCGCCGAGCGAAGGAGATGGGTTACAAACGCGTTCAGGTGATGTCCGCGGGAATCAGCGGCTGGCTCAGCGCCGAACTCCCAACAGAATCCGGCGAAAGACATGCCTCACCGGCGGGGGCGCCAACACGTTGACGGCTCAGCAGGTCAACGCGCGTTGACCCCTTACGGCACGGGATGTTATAAAAGAAATCACTCCTTCGGTGGGGCTGTGGCGCAGTTGGGAGCGCGCCTCGATGGCATCGAGGAGGTCGTGGGTTCGAATCCCATCAGCTCCACCAATTTTTCTCTGGACGCTTCTTACACCACTTCGACCCGAGCGTAGTGGCCGGACGCTGCCCGGATTTTAGCGTCGCAGGTGAGCAGCGTCGCCCCCAGGAATTCCGCCAGAGCCACATAAGTCGCGTCGTAAGAGACCAGATCGTCGCGAAGATCCCAGATGCGCCAGAGAAG
>DATFZR010000356.1:0-2785 GCA_035314265.1 Candidatus Acidiferrales bacterium | reverse complement strand
GGCCGTCTCACCCAGCCGGCGCCGGAAAATCCGGTAGGGACGTTTGGCATCGTCCTCCACGGCATAGAAGAGGGTGCGCCCGTCCGCCGCCCAGGCCATGCTGGACACATTCTGGACAGTGTCCGCGAGCAGTTCACCCGTGCGCAGGTCTTTCACCCGCAGCGTGTAATCGCGGAACCCGGTGAAGTCCGTCGTGTAGGCGAGGAGCGTCCCGTCGTCAGTAACTTCGTAGCCTCCGAGCGAAAAGAACTCATGTCCCTCGACCAGGGCATTACCGTCCAGCACTATTTCTTCGGGGCCATCCTCGCTGCCCGCCCGCCGGCACCAGATGGGGTACTGCTTCCCTTCCTCGGTCCTTGAATAGTAAAAGTAGGCGCCCTGGCGCGCCGGAACGGTCAGGTCCGTCTGCTTGATGCGCGCCAGCATCTCGCCGTACAACTTCTCCCGCAGCGGGCCCAGGTCAGCCGTAAGCGCGTCGGCGTAGGCGTTCTCGGCCTCAAGATACGCCCGCACCTCCTGGCTGGTCTTTTCGCGCAGCCAGCCGTATTCGTCCACGCGGCGGTCACCGTGCAGCTCCGCCACCACCGGCTCGCGCCGGGCCGCCGGGGGCGCAGGAATATCCGCTGTCTTTTTCTCAGGCATTCATTTCCTTCTGTTTTTGAGTCGAGCAGCCCGGCCGGCCTCAGCGCGGTGTAGCCGCCTCCGGCGTGAGGGTCAGGGGCGCGTCCAGCCGGAATTCCAAGAGCGTTTCACTCGGCACCTTCACCTTCTCGCCCTTGGTGATGATATTGACCGTGGCGCCGGCCGCTGCGCCGGCTCCCGCGCCGATAGCCGCGCCACGTCCGCCGCCGGCCAGGGCGCCGATGATGGCTCCCAGCGCGGCTCCGCCCACGGCCTTCTTCGCCGTGTTGCCGCCGCGGCCTTTGCCCGCCACTTCATAGTCCCCGGTGACGAGCGGCACCAGGTTGTTGTGAATCAGGATCCCGGTCAGCTCCAGCTTCAATTCCGCGTGGCCGGAAAGGCGGCCCGCTCCCTGCACGTTGGAGAGGCGGCCGTACACGTCAGTATCCCGACGGACCACCAGCCAGCCATCCTGCTCGATATTGGTCTGGAGGGTCGCGCGAAAACGGTCGCCCACGTGATTCTTCTCTGAATCCACGCCATCCAGCATGCGCACCAGGATGCGCGTGCCCACGGGTATCGTCACCGTGTTCGCATCAGGAGGCGGGGCGGCAGGCGCCGTGCCCGGCGGAGCGGCCGGCACGGTGATCGCTCCTGAAGGGAGCGGCGCGTTGGGCAACTGAGCAGGAGGTGGCGGCGGCTGAGACTGCGAGGAGTCCTTCGACAGGCTCTGCACGTCCCTTACGTCAAACGTCTGCACCGCGCCGTTCACGTCCATCTGAATCGCGTCTGCGGTGCCGCCGATGTAACGGCCATGAATCACGCGCCCGTCTTTCAGGGTCAGGGTGTCCGCGGCTGCGGCGCCGGCCAGGAACAGTGCGACGCCACATACCAGCGCCACCCGCAAAATCCCCAAGGCCATCGTTCTCGCTCTCATCTGGTCACCTCGCACTGAGCGGCGCAGCCGGCCGAATAGCGTCCAGGGCAGGCTTCGCAAACCCATAATACAACGGATGCGGGAGGCTGGCGTGTGGCTGCACGCCCGGTATCCTCACTCCGCCGCCTGGTAAACGATGTGTGCGATTTCGGCCATCAAAGCTGCACTTTTGTCTTTCTGCTCGATCCCCCGCACCAGAAGCACCAGCACAAAGGGCCTCGGCGCGTACACGATGGCCGCGTCGTGATGAATCCTCGTAATGTCGCCCGTTTTGTGCGCCACGGGAGTGCCCGCGGGCAGCCCCGCCGGGATCGCGTCGTTGAACGTCTGGCGCTTCAGGATGGCCACCATCTGCTCGCTCGACGCGCGGTCCACCGCTTTGGCCTGGGCGATGCGCTCGAGCAGCGTGGCCAGCGCCCGGGCGGTCACGGTGTTGCTGATGCCCTTATCAAAGGCCTTCTGGTCTTCCAGCACGCGCACGATTTTCAGCCCGCCGGCCCCGCTGGCCTCCACCGTGCGCGCGATGTTCGCGATGCCCAGCTTCTCCATCAGCAGGTTCGTGGCCAGATTGCTGCTCCTGGTGATCATGTGCTCGCAAAGCTGCTCGAGCGTCATCGTCGAGCCCACTTTGGTGTACGGCTCGTCGTCTGAATCGTCGGCAGGATTGAGCTGGAAAACGCTGCCGTCCACGATGCTGTGGAACTGGTTGCGCACGGGCAGCGGGTCTTCCAGGTGCAGCGTTCCCTCGTGAACCTGCCGGAAGAGCTCCAGCATCACACCGAGCTTCATGGTGCTCGCGGCATGGAACGAATCGTCTGGACGGATTTCGAGGCCGCGTTTCCCATCGAGCGGCAGGAAAACCAGCGCCACCTCCGCCCCACTGGCCGCAATTTTCTTGTCGATCTCAGTCCGTGCCTGGTCGAGACGTGAATCGCCGGTCTGAGCCGGCAGCAGAGGGAAAGGAACCAGGATGAGGGCAATCAGAAAGCAGAACGTTGGCAGGTAAAAAGCCGTGCGTCGCACCGCGCGACTCTACCACGAAAGGTGGCGCGCACTCCCGCTCCTGCCGCGCGTGGGAAGTGGAAAGCGGTAGTCCGGAGACGGCCTAGGGTTGGTAGTAATACCCGTCGCGGGCCTGCACCGTAAAGCCTTTCTGGCCTACGGTGAGGTGAATCTTGTGATACCCGAGCCCCGGATTCGTCCGGTCGGGCGTATACCCCAGGCTGT
>DATFZR010000355.1:0-4078 GCA_035314265.1 Candidatus Acidiferrales bacterium | reverse complement strand
GACGTTGCTGACAAATCCGGTGGCGGCGCCGGTTGCGCTTGCGGGACTGGGTTTTCTGCTCTTCGCGCGGGCAGCGCGGCCGTACCGGTTTCTGGCCTGGGGATACCTGACGGTGCTCGCGGAAATGATTATTTTCGGCGGGAAGATCTACTACGTAGCGCCGTACGACGCGATTCTGTTTGGCGCAGGCGGGGTGTGCGTGGAGCGATGGATTGCGGCGCACGGCCGGGAATGGTGGAAGGTGGCGATTGCCGCGCCGATTGCCGTGAGCGGATTGATCGCTGCGCCGCTGGCGCTGCCCGCGCTGCCCGTGGCGGGTGCGGTGTGGTATACGCACTTCATGCACGTCACGGACGTGCGCGTTGAGGTGCAGACCGAAGGCGACCTGCCGCAGCTATTCGCGGACATGTTTGGCTGGGAAAACCAGGTGGCTACGGTGGCGGCGGTGCGCAGACGGCTTTCTGTGGAAGACCAGCAGCGTGCGGTGGTCCTGGCCGGAGCGTACGGCGAAGCGGGCGCCGTGGATTACTTCGGCGCGCGTTACGGCCTGCCGAAGGCTATTTGCGCGGAGAATGCGTATTACATGTGGGGGCCGCGGGGGGCGAGTGATGAGGTGGTGATCGCATTTGGAATTAACCGGACGAAGCTGGGGCAGGTGTTTGCGGAGATCGAACAGGTGGATACGATTCGGAGTCCATACGCGATGCCGGATGAGACGGATTTGCCGGTGTATATCTGCCGCAAGCCGCGCATGGGGTTCACGCAAGCGTGGCCTATTTTGCATTCGTTCGGATGAGGGAGAAGGGGCGTGGAAAGACAACGCGGAGGCGCGGAGTTTGCTGAGGCGCGGGGAGACTGCGCAGCGAGACTGCGCCGTGGGAGGGACCGCGATATGGCCCCCGGGGCTACAGGCCCAGGACGGTGACTAGTTCTCTTACGGCGGCGGAGGACTTTTGGAGGGCTGCGTTTTCTTCCGCGGTTAGCTTGATTTGGATGATTTCCAGGATTCCTGCGGCGCCTAGTTTGCAGGGAACGCCCACGTACAGGCCGTTGATGCCGTATTCACCTTCCAGGTAGGCCGCGCAGGGGAGGATTTTCTTTTTGTCCTTCAGGATGGCTTCGACCATTTGGACCACGGCTGCGGATGGGGCGTAGTAGGCGGAGCCGGTCTTCAGCAGGTTGACGATTTCCGCGCCGCCCTTGCGGGTGCGGTCCACGATGGCATCGATCCTTTCCTTCGGCAGCAGGTCGGGCAGCGGGATTCCGGCGACGGTGGAGTAACGGGGCAGGGGGACCATGTCGTCACCGTGGCCGCCGAGGACGAAGGAGTGCACGTTTTCAACGGAGACGTCGAGTTCGGCGGCAACGAAACTGGACATGCGGGCGGAATCGAGCACGCCGGCCATGCCGATCACGCGGTGCTTGGGGAACTTGCTGAGGCGGAAGGCGGCCTGGGCCATGGCATCGAGGGGATTCGTAATCATGATGATGATGGCCTTGGGGGAATGCTTCACGATCTGCTCGACCACTTGCTTAATCACGTCGTAGTTGAGGCGCAGCAAGTCGTCGCGGCTCATTCCCGGCTTGCGCGGAAAGCCGGCGGTAATCGCCACCACGTCGCTTCCCGCCGTGGCGGAGTAATCTCCTCCGGCCGTTGAAATGCCCGTGGCGCGCGAGTCCGCGCGGCTGATGGGCGTGGATTCCGTCATGTCGAGCGCCTTACCCGCGGGAACTCCTTCGAGCACGTCGGTCAGGACCACGTCGGCCAGTTCGGCATCCACGATGCGCTGCGCGATCGTCGAGCCTACGAAGCCGCCACCCACCACGGTTACTTTGTTGCGTCGCATCTCTTCAGGCTCCCTGTTTCGGCGTGTTTGCCGGCTTCATCGCGGCTCTAACGGGCCGCGGCTGCGAGTTCCATGCTGTCAATAATGGACGAGGCGAAATCCGTGGTGCTGAGCTTGGTGGAGCCCTCCATCAGGCGTTCCAGGTCGTAGGTGACGCGTTTCTGCTGGATGGTGCGCTCGATGCCGGTTTCGATCAGGCGGGCGGCTTCTTCCCAGCCCATGAACTCGAACATCATGGCGCCCGAGAGCATCACGGAACTGGGATTCATCACGTCTTTGTCTGCATATTTGGGCGCGGTGCCGTGGGTGGCTTCGAAGACGCCGAAGCCGTCGCCGATGTTTGCGCCGGGCGCCATGCCGAGTCCGCCGACCTGTGCGGCGATGGCGTCGGAGATGTAGTCGCCATTCAGATTGGGAGTGGCGAGCACGCGGTATTCCTCGGGGCGGGTGAGCACCTGCTGGAAGACGGAGTCGGCGATGCGGTCGTTGATCATGACTTTCTTTTTCCACTGGGCGTTGCCGTGGGTGGAGGCGAGCGCGGCGGCGACCTGCTTTACTTCGGCGACGACGGCGGCGGCAGCCTCTGGGGCCATGTGCTCGAGGCCGGGCTCGATCATGGCGGCATTCTTCTCGGGGGCGATGGCAGGGTCGCGATCGAGATTGCCGAGAATCCAGCTTTCGCGCTCGGTGACGATCTGGCCGCGGAATTCTTCGCGGGCGATGTCGTAGCCCCAGTCGCGGAAAGCGCCCTCGGTGAACTTCTGGATGTTGCCCTTATGGACGAGCGTGACGGTGGGAAGCTGCTTTTCGATGGCGTGGCGGATGGCGCGGCGGACCAGGCGCTTGGTGCCAAAGGGCGAAATGGGCTTGATGCCGATGGCGGAATCCTCGCGGATTTGCTTGGGGCCGCCCTTGAGCATGTCTTTATTGAGGAACTCGAGGAGCTTTTTGACCTCGGGGGTGCCGGAGCGCCATTCGATGCCCGCGTACACGTCTTCGGTGTTCTCGCGGAAGATGACGATGTTGACGCGCTCGGGATGCTTAACGGGAGAGGGAACGCCGGGAAAGTAGCGGCAGGGACGCACGCAGGCGTAGAGGTCGAGCACCTGGCGGAGGGTAACGTTGAGGGAGCGAATTCCGCCGCCCACGGGCGTGGTGAGCGGGCCCTTGATGGAGACGCGGAAGTCGCGGCAGGCGTCCACGGTGTCTTGCGGGAGCCATTCGTGGAAGCGCTTGAAGGCGTCTTCGCCGGCGAGAATTTCAAACCAGGCCACGGTGCGCTTGCCCTTGTAGGCCTTCTCGACGGCGGCGTCGAACACGCGGCGGGAGGCGCGCCAGATGTCGCGTCCGGTGCCGTCGCCGGCGATGAACGGGATGATGGGCCGGTCGGGAATGATGAATTTGTCGCCGGAATATTCGATGGGACGGCCGCCGGCGGGAACGGGAATTGCGTTATACGTGTTCTTCATGAAAACGTGCTCCTCAAAGAGTGAGCCGAAGGCTCGGTCCAGAACACAAAACAGTATCACAGAGGCGCGATGCGGCGCAGGCGCGCTGGCCGTGGAGCGGCGCGTAAGGCCGGAGCCGGGCTACCAGATGCGGCAGCGGGCGTCTGCCGGCCGCACCATCCCGTCGCCATCCTTGCAGCCGAAGGTCTTCTGGAATTCCGGCATGTTGGAAAGAGGGCCGACCGCGCGGAAGCGGCCGAGCGGGTGCGGATTGGTATTGACGAGCACACGCGCGTACTCGGGGCGGATGTTGCTGCGCCACACGATGGCCCAGGAGAGGAAAAAGCGCTGCTCGGGCGTGAAGCCGTCAATCGCTTCGGGCCGCGGCTTGCCTTCGATGGATTTCTCGTAGGCGCGGAAAGCGATGGTGAGGCCGCCAAAGTCGGCAATGCTCTCTCCCTCGACGAGTTTGCCTTTCTCGAACAGGCCGGGCTCGACTTCGAAGCCATCGAACTGCTTGACGATGCAATCGCCGCGGGCCTTGAAGTTGGCGAGGTCTTCGGGCGTCCACCAGTTGCGGAGGTTGCCCTGGGCGTCGAATTTCGCGCCCTGGTCGTCGAAGCCGTGGGTCATTTCGTGGCCGATCACGGCGCCGATGCCGCCATAGTTCATGGCCTCGTCGCGGTCGGGGTCGTAGTAGGGGGGCTGGAGGATTCCCGCGGGGAACACGATCTCGTTTCTGGTGGAATTGTAATAGGCGTTGACGGTGGGCGGCGTCATGCC
>DATFZR010000354.1:0-3014 GCA_035314265.1 Candidatus Acidiferrales bacterium | reverse complement strand
CGCCGCGCGTTCGGCCAACAGGTCCAGCCCCTTAAGAAGCGGCAGGCCCGCGCGGATCAAAGTGACGAACTGCTGGTTGAAGATCAGGAAGTCCGAGCCGGAAATCGTTCTCTGCCGCGCGCCCCGCAGCGCCGGAATCATCTGGGCCACCAGGCCGCCGCCCGAGGCCACGGAATACACCAGCAGGCCGCGCTCCCCTAGTTTGCGGCGCACGTCCTGCTCAGACTCGGCAGCCTCCCGCTCTTCAAAGACGCGGCCCGAGGCGTCAGCAACCTTGCAAATGAACTCCGGCATGGTGATTTGGCTATCGAGGCAGTCTAACATTCCGCTCGCAACGACTAAAGCCGCGCCTGGGCGGGAGCGACCGGGGTGTTACTGGCATATGACACTCTCCCCAGATGGTTTAGACGCGCCGAAATGCCCACGGGGAGCCTGACGAAACCGGAAGGCCTACGGCGCCTGGGCGCGCCCCCGGCCGGCCGCGCGGCCCCGCGGGAGCCCCAGACCGTTCAGTTCCCGTCTGGATTGCCCAGCAAGGTCCGTTCGTCCACGATCGCCGTTCCCTTGGGCGGTGCAAACCGGAAGAGAGCGGGATCGAGCGCCACGTTCTCTTCCCACCTTCCAAAGTGGAATTCCGTCTCCACCTCTCCCGCCTCGCGCACCAGCAGGCGCACCAGCCTGCTCTGCGCATCTACTTCAAATATCGCTTCCCGGTATTCTTCTTCCGCGCCGCGCGCGGGGAGACAGCGAAGCGCGGTGTCGCCCGCGGCCTCCACGTGCACGTCGGCCACCTCGATTCGCCGGCACACGCGCGCCAGGTTCGTCTTTCCGGTGAGCAGCAGCAAGGGAATCCGTGCATCGTCGGATTGCCGCACCGCTGCTTTGGTTGCCGTGCGATCCGCGGGAACGTAAAACCAGGCGAACTTTCCATCCACCAGGAACAGCTTTTGCTCCGGCGATTCATACTCCCAGCGCATCAAGCCCGGCCGCCGGATGTACAACGTCCCCGATTCCACCTGCACGGATCCCCGCCCTTCCGAGCGGCGCTCCAGAAAAACAGCCCGAAAACTTTCCGCGCCGCGGTAGCGGGCCTCGAGCCCCTGAACTATCTTTGCGACGCTCTTTTCAGTGTTCTGCGGATTTGCCGTGACTCCCCAAAGCGCGAGGCCAGCGGCAAGCGCAGAACGAGTGAGTCGGGAAAATGTGCGCATCAGCAAAACCCGCATCAGCAAGACCTATTGTCCCACGTCTGGGCAGAGTGGCGCCGGCTTCTCGCGGATCCAGGAGCGCAGCCGAGGGGCCGCCGGTCTTCCGCCTTCGAACCGCCTGAGTAGCGCAATAAGCACCCTCGCGCGGGTTGCGGCCGGTGGCCGGGCACTCAGGCGATATCCTGCCTGTAGCCGGCTGATTGCGAGCTACGCCAACCTCCAAATGCCTCCTGCCCACCATCGCGCCGTGCGAATCCTGCTCGCGCTCGCGCTCATAGCACTCGTGGCCATCGTCGGCTTCAGCAGCACGAGCTACGAGGTCGCCACCGTAAATCCGTTCATGTGGTGGGTTCTGCTGGGCGTGGTGATCATCCAGGCGCGCGTGTATCCCTCCTGGCGCGACGCGCTATGCGTGGCCGCCACGTGCGCCGTATTCAGTTATTTCGCTTTCTTCCACCGCGGGATGGACCCGACCCTCTCCGCGGTGTTCTGCTATCTGGGTCTTGGCAGTTGGGCGGTGCTGGGCCTTCGCACGATCTGGGCAGACGCGGAAACGCACGCCCGCTTTGGCCTTCTGCCGGCTTTCATTGCGTGTTGTTTCTTCGTTGGATTCCTGTACCTGGCTGCTCCCGTGCTTTTCTACGCCGAGCAACTGCAGCCCAGGACGATGGACCTCTACCTGGTCTCGTTCGACGGCAGCCTCGGCTTCCAGCCCAGCTTTCTCCTGGGCAAGTATTACTGGGGAGTTCCCTGGCTTCGCCGCGCGGGAATTCTCGCCTATTCAGGACTGCCGCTGGCCCTGGCGCTCGCCTACGTTGAGAATCTGGTCGCCCGCCGCGCGCGCTCCGCATCCGTAGGGCTGGGCATTTTCTATCTCGGTCTGATCGGGATCTTCGCCTACAGCCTCTTCCCGGCCACCGGACCGGTGCACGTTTTCGGCCCGCTCTTTCCCGATCATCCCCTGGCCATGCAGCAGGCGCGAGCGCTTCCGCTTTCACCCATCCCCGCCACGGGCCCGCGCAATGCCATTCCGTCGCTGCACATGGCCTGGATCCTATGGTGCTGGTGGTGGGTGTACGACTTGAAGCCCTGGGTGAAAGCCGTGGTCCTGGGATTCGTCATCCTCACGGTTTTCTCCACGCTGGGAACGGGTGAGCACTACCTGATCGATTTGGTCGTTGCTTTTCCCTTCACCCTGATGGTCCTAGGTGCTTTCAGCTTCGGCCCCGGCTGGCGCCGCCCGGAAAGGCTCACCGCCTTCGCGGCGGGGCTGGGAGCCACCCTGCTGTGGTTTCTGCTGCTCCGTTACGGCCACGACCTGTTCTGGATCTCCCCTGCCGTTCCCTGGGGGCTCGTAATCGCGACGATCGCGATGGTCCAGTGGCTGAAGTCTCGACTGCTTCGCTCCGCCCAGCCTGCTGCGGCAGCGCTAAAGAGCGCCCACCCCGCATAAGAAATCGAAAAACAAATCGGGGAGGACGCCTGAGCGCCCTCCCCGTGGAAGCGAAAGAGAGAAGGTCCCGCTCGCCTTTACTGCAAAGGCGAGTCGGAGACTGTCGCGCCCGCGGAAACGTTGAAGCGGATCACGCCCGACTGGTCGGTGAAGAAAAAGCGCTGGCCCGTCTGGCCCGCGACCTGCGGATTGGCGTTCAACGTATACGTCGGGACCACTCCATTCGACGCCGCGCCAGACGCGTACACAAACGTGTACCCGCTCTTCGCGCCGCCCGCCAGGATGTTGTCAACCAGGTCCGCCGACGTGGAACTGGCACCGCCGGAGGTCCCCAGGTTGTTCAATGCAACCGG
>DATFZR010000353.1:0-2918 GCA_035314265.1 Candidatus Acidiferrales bacterium | reverse complement strand
CCTGCTCGAACTGGAAGACCTCCGCCGCGCGATTGGCCCTTTCGATCCTGCCGCGCTCGCGTATCCCTGGCGCCACGCCGACCCGCGCGTGGACACGCTCGCCGCGGAGGTCCAGCAGATCGTCGAGCGCGGCGAAAAATTCAATCGCCCGCGCGACATCATTTTCCAGCGCATCCGTGAAGCCGCGCACGCCGCCGCCGGCCTCCCCGCGCCCGAGCCGGTAGAAGCTCTGTTTGCCGCCAGCGCCGCCGCGCCGTACCTCACCGAGCCCTGGTACTGCTGCGCCGAGCCCGGCTGCGACCAACTGCTGCCCATCGCAAAAGCGAAAGAAGCGGTCCGCCGCGCCGAATCGTTCGTCTGAGCCATCTTCTCCGTGAACCCCGTTCCCCCGCGCCCTCCGTGTTAGTCTTTTTCCATAATTCCGATGAACGCCGCAACCCCAAGACGCCTGCTCCTGCTCACCTCGAAGCTCGGCTACCAGGCCCGCAGCTTCGCAGAGGCCGCGCGTCGCCTGGGCGCCGAGGTCGTTTTCGGCACGGACCGCTGCCATCAACTGGACGACCCGTGGCGCGACGCCGCTCTCGCATTGCACTTCGAGCTCGCGGAAGAAGCCGCCGCGGAAATCGCCCGCTCGGCTGCGAGTGCTCCCGTTGACGGCATTCTCGCTCTGGGCGACCGCCCGCTGGCCGTCGCCGCGCACGCCGCGCGTTTGCTCGGCCTGCGCTACAACTCGCCCGAATCCGTTGCCGCCGCGCGTAACAAACTCCGCCAGCGCGAAACGCTCCAGGCCGCCGGCCTGCCGGTCCCCGACTTCTTTGCTTTTCCCCTGCACGAAAACGTTGAGCAAGTCTTGCCTCAAGTCCGTTTTCCCTGCGTCGTGAAGCCGCTCATGCTTTCCATGAGCCAGGGCGTGGTCCGCGCGAACAACGCCGAGGAATTTCGCGCTGCCGTGGCCCGCGTCCGAACGCTCATGCAGTCGCCCGAAATCCAGGTGACGCGCGAGGAGGGACTCGATCGCCTGCTGGTGGAGAGCTACATCCCCGGCGTTGAGGTGGCGCTCGAGGGGCTTCTGGAAGACGGCCGCCTGCGGACGCTCGCGCTCTTCGACAAACCCGACCCGCTCGAAGGCCCCTACTTCGAGGAAACGATCTACGTCACGCCCTCCCGCCTTCCGGCCCCCGTGCAGGAAGCCATCCTGGACTGCGCGCAGCGCACCGTCGCAACGCTCGGCCTCGCGCACGGCCCGCTGCACGCTGAATTTCGCGTGAACGATCGCGGTCCCTGGGTGCTTGAAGCGCAGCCGCGGCCTATCGGCGGCCTCTGCGCCCGCGCGCTGCGCTTTGGCCTCGAGCGCATGCCGCTCGAGGAGTTGCTCTCGCGCCACGCGCTCGGCCTTCCGACGCAAGGCATCGAACGCGAAGACGCCGCGAGCGCCGTGATGATGATTCCCGTGCCGCAAGGTGGAATCCTCGAAGGTGTCTCTGGAGCGGAAGACGCCGCGCGCGTCGCCGGCGTCGAATCCATAGAAATCACAGCGCGCCTTCACGATTACGTGGCTGCGTGGCCCGAAGGATCGAGCTATCTTGGCTTCCTCTTCGCGAGCGCCGCGGAACCTGCAGCAGCAGAGTCCGCACTGCGCGCCGCTCACGCTCTGCTGCATTTCGATCTCCGCCCGCGCCTGCCCGTCGAGCACCCAGCGTCGCGTCGAGTTTCGGGCTAGCCTTCGCTCTTTGGTTGGCATATGCCATATCCTCCGCGGCCGCGGCCGCGGACAGGCTGGGAATCCCTGGAAGAATGGAAAGACCGGCGTTGGATGGAAGCGGGCGCCGGGCGCGCCGCCGTCTATCCCTTCGAGCGCTGCGGCACGAAGCCTTCGGGCAGCTTGGAGCCTTCGCCGAAGAAAAACTGCTCCATCTGCTCTTCCATCAGCTTGTGGGAGTTGGGGTCCAGCGGGTTCAGGCGGTATTCGTTCATCACCATTTTCGAATGCTCCACCCAAAGCTTCCAGGCTTCGACGGACACGTTGTCGTACACGCGCTGGCCCAGGTCGCCGTTCCAGGGAATGTAGTCGAGGCCCGGCATTTCCTTGCCGAACTTCACGCACTTCACCATGCGCTGGCCAGGCTTGGCCGGCGCGGGGTCCGGTTGCGGTACTGATTTTTGATTGCAGAATTCATCGGCCATGTCGTGTTCTCCTGCTCCGGTATTGCTATCACCAGCATAACGCAAACAACGGGTTGCGGTTCAGCGGCATGCACAGGCTGAAGCCTGTGCCACTAAATCTTTCCCTCGCGCGCGGCCTTATAGAACTGCGCCACCGCCTCGTCAATGCAGAATGCCCAGCAGAAAATCGGCAAGTCCTTGAACCGGTCGGGAACCGAGTACCGCGCCTGCGCCTCGCCGAGCGGCACACCCATCTGCACCATTTGCCGGGCATGCTCCGCCAGGTCCGCAAACACGCTCTTCAGCAGATCCACGCCCTCCACTCCGCAAAAGGCGCCATGCCCGGGCACAAACAAGGTCTTGGGCCCATATTGTCCGAATGTATCGAGCGTCTTCAGCCAGCCGGCCACGTCTCCATCGAAGGTCGCGGGGTAGGCGTGATTGAACAGCAGGTCGCCGGTGAATACCACGTTCTGCGCAGGGATGCGCATGATCAGGTCGCCCGGAGTGTGCCCCGGATGCGTTTCGAGCACAACCTCCATGCCGCCCAGGTCCACTTTCATGGGCAGGCCGGCCACGGCGAGCGAGTGGTTGGGCAGCGCCAGCACGGTCGAATCGATTGCGCCGGCCACCAGCTTCAACACGGCGATGTCGCCCTCGGCATGCTGCTTATCGGTTTCGGAGATGGCGTCGCGCAGATGGGTTTCCGCCGGGGCGAAAAATGCCGCCTTGTTCCGGTTCTGCAGAGCGACGAA